>CBDFFT010000002.1:0-90590 GCA_965246825.1 Chthonomonadaceae bacterium | reverse complement strand
GCATTGTGGATCAATGATCGTCAGCACAGATTGAGCAAGACTTCAGCCCTGTCATGGGTCCACACCGAGAATTGGAATGATGCAGAAATAACCGTTCGTGGGAGGTTGCCAAAGTCGATCACTGATTGTGAGGTTTTGCTTCTTGGGGCGGGGGCACTCGGTGCGCCTCTCGCGCAGATGTTGGTTCGAGCCGGGGTGCGTTCCATGATGATTGTAGACAGGGATGTGCTTAGCATCGGAAACCTCTCACGCCATCCATCAAGCGTTCGGTACCTTTCTCTTCCCAAAGCCCATACACTTGCCGCAGAACTCCGCTTGGCTTCGCCTCATGTGAAAGTAAGTGCGGTCGTTGCCACGTTTCCTGAACTACCACACGAAAGCCGTCAGCAAGTCGGGCAATGTGATTTAATCCTCGACTGTACTGGGGACGACAGCGTCATCCAGGCCCTTGAGACGTTTGGCTGGGCTTCCTCCCAAACAAAGATCGTGTCTTTGTCTCTGGGCATAGAAGCCAAGCAGCTCTTCGTTTACACCGCGCCTGCAAGTAACTTTCATCTCATGCAGTTTCGAGAAAGGATGGCTCCCTGGTTAGATAATCAGCTGGAAAGATTCGGTGAGTTGGATTTGCCGAGAGAGGGTATAGGATGCTGGCATCCTGTGTTTCCGGCACGAATTGATGATGTGTGGCTACACACCGCCGCCGCGGTGAAGGAGATTGAACGGGTTGTAACTTCTGACGTTAAAACACCAAATCTTACTGTTTTCGAACAGACGACGGATGCAGACGGCAATTTTACGGGCATTCAACGTGTTGCGATGGAATCAAAAACGGGATGAAAGAATTCTGGTACATATCTGATGATGGGAGGTTCCAGATGAACCTGGCGGCGGAGCCTATGGCTCATCTGCTGACCTATTGCCGGGCAGCCGAAGGAAAAGAAACGGGTGGCGTTCTTTTTGGGTATTACACCGACACTCACCATTGCGCTATCGTGAGCGAAATTTCCGCCCCTCCTGCCGACTCGTATGCAAATCATACTCGGTTCTACCGTGGTACTCGTGGTCTGAAGCGTCAGCTAACCTCTCTGTGGAATTGCTCGCCACGCAAGTATTACCTCGGTGAATGGCACTATCATCCGTATGCTGCACCAAATCCCAGTAAAGACGATTGTGATCAGATGTGGAAGATTGCAGTGTCCCCTGAGTACCATTGTCCTCAACCGCTCTTAGTCATCCTCGGTGGCGATCCTCACACCGACTGGCAATTGTCAGCTCACCTCTTTCTCAAAGACAAAATAGAGCAATGTATTCCGTTGAAGCCCACCGAAGACAAAAATGCTGAAGCCGTCAGCATTTATTTAGAAAGGAAACACGATGTCTGAACCCTTGAATAATTCTGATGAAGCTATTCCACAAACCGAAAAAGCTCGGAGACCCCGTAAAAAGCGCACAAAGGCTGACATTGCATCACTCCTTAGTCCAGAAGCCATGGGTGGCATTATTGGTGGAGCTGGATATGACTTTCAGAAGCGTTATATCACCTGCTGCATCGTCAAGTGGCTCCTTGACCCCACATTTCAAGAGTTGCTACATGAAGGACATGGCGATGTTGATATTCGTTACCATGATGGGCAATCAGAGTGGAGAGAGCACATTCAAGTAAAAGGGAACACCGTTGAACTCCCTGAGTTCCGTAAGGTGATTGAAAAATTCGTCGCACTAGACACTGCCGCCCCTCATCTCTACCGTTCTTTTACGCTGGCCTGTCCATCGCTATCGCCCGAACTGAACCGACTGAACCGCGGATTGGACCGCCTTCACAATGTTGGAAATTTCTTCGGCTCAGAACCCGATGCGTTAGAACCCACAGACAATGCTATCCGAACATTCATTGTTGATGCGCTTAAACTGGGAGGTGTCGCGGATTTCATTCTCTCTCGCCTGAACTTTGATACCGACTTGCATAGCCTTCATCATGATGACAAGGCGTGCACGACATTTGTCGGCTTCTTACTGAGGCAACCAGCCTATTTAAAGCGTTTCAAGCAGGTTGCAGACCCGGCCTACACGATGCTTTTACGCGAAGTGGAAAGTCGTCGTGGGAAAACATTTGCTCGTGCGGAAATAGATCTACTGTTGGACAAGGCGGCAACACTAGCGGCATCGTTGCCCGGCCGCCCCACCTTCAATATGACCATTCACAATTGGGCAAAAGGAAAATACGACACAACGCCGGATTATGAACTTGACTGGTGCGAATACTTCGACCGCCCGACCCGTCACGTCCCCTCGCCAGAAATTTGGAGTGAAGCACTGGTGCCGCAGGTCACTGCCTTAGAAAAGACATTTCTCGCAGAGAACGGCGCAGGACTGCTCCGATTTCGAGGGGCTTGTTGTTTAACTACAGGGATGATGGTTGGGAACATTTTTCGGGAGGTAAGTGGTTGGATCATCGAAATGTTCCAGTCGCAAACTAACGCCATGTGGCGCTCCGATGCGGAGCCGACCGAAGGCTATTCAATCTCACTACAAGAGTTGGAAACGGATGCGGAAGGGGATTCTATTGCGGTCCTACTGAACATCAAGGGCGATGGTATTGTCGATGTGGAAGAGTATCTTGAGGAGAGTGGAGTGCGCGTTAAGGTGTTGGTAACGATGGAGCCACCGGGCTCGTCGGGCTCTCTAAGTATCCGAAACGACGGCGATGCTATCGCATTTGCAAATCAAGCAAGGGACATCTTACAACGCATCAGGAAGCAATATCGAACCCGGACTATTCACCTCTTCTATTTTGGACCGCAGGCATTGGGAGTGTTCTTGGGTAATCGTCTGACCTCCGTTGGCACGGTGCAACTTCATGAATTTAAAGATCCCGGTTATGCCATGTCCTATGTTCTGAGAACATAAACTCAGAATTCCAAATTACCCCCAATTTATAGCGCGGTAACATATTCAATCTTACAAAACGATGCGCTCAATCTCATCAAGACTGAACCTCATCGCTTCTTCGGTCACAGAGTTTCGTCGTGCGCGGACTTCTATGCGCGGCAATTGCATGGGTGTTTTCGTCCATGCCGCCGTTTTCCAGGTACGTCGAAATCCCCGTTGTCCGCATCGAATGACAGCAAAACCTTGCGGGAAGAGACAACTCCTGCGCTCACCTAAAGATCACAATGGCAGAAGGGAAGGGAGCGGAGTTTTCGATGCCCCCAAACTTCACTCGTCCCCTCAGAAATCGTACCTCCGCCTTCCCCTGCACATAATCTTGCCACCACAGGGTATCGGTTCTTGCCGGGACCAGGCAGACCACCGTCGCCCCCTGCTGAGAACTCTCGTAAGCCTTTTTCACCCATTCCCGCAAAGCGAGTCCGTAGGGAGGGTTCATCCAGCATACTCCGGTCCACTCCTGTTTCAATCCGTCTTCGCCCGGCGTAAAGAACTCCTCACATTTTGCGTTGTCGGGAAGAGCTGCCACATCGAGCGTGAACCCAAATTCTGCATCGAGTTCGGCGAAGAGGTCAGGCGGGGTTTCCCATTCATCCGTCTTTTGTCGAAAATAGACGGGCTGGAGCTTACGTTTTCGGCGTCGGTAAGCACGTTGCTTTTCCGCGTTATTACAATAGATACGGGGGCGGGGCAAAAGAGAACCTCCCTCTCAGTAGCAATGCTTGCGATGCTCTGAAACGTAACAAAAGCGCGTTACGTTATTCAGTTTTTCGCATTATTTGGGGTCGTTCTCCAGCCCTCTATTTAGGGAGAAGAGGGGACGGTAATCGTGTTTTTTCTCCTGCATCATTTTAATCATGCAAGCGGCACTGGCACGATCTCTAACCCGAATTGTGCAACAGCGTGTTGCACAATTCCTCTTCTTGCCCTTCGACTACTGCCTTCTTCTCATCTTTCTCTTCCGTTCCTTCCTGCTCCTCTCGACCTGTCGGCAGCGTAAACTCGCGAGTGCCCATGATTGCTTTGACCTGAGCGTAGGAGAGGGGAGTGAAGTCATGACAATCTACCCCGACATCGAGCGAAAGCGATTGAGGCAGGGGAGGCAGAGAGCCATGCGAATGACCGAAGAGGTTCCACGCTCCGTACCGCCACTTGTTCCAGACCCGAAATGCGTAGTGACACAGAACGATAGATTGCGTTCCTCTGCCTGTTTCCTCATCGGGGACTTTGAGTTCGTGGTAGTCTTTGATCCACTCAAAACATCCCTTTACATGGTCCGCCGTTTTGTCATGGTTGCCGCGCAGAAGACAGATGCGTCCGTGAAGTCGCTCTCGCAGTTTCTTCGCGTCGCCAGAGGGCATGAGGAAAATGTCGCCCAGATGATACACCACATCGTCGGGGGAGACGGCACGATTCCAGTTCTCAACGAGGGTTTCGTTCATCTCTTCGACCGAGGCGAAGGGCCGCTTGCAGTGGTCAATGATATTGCGGTGTCCGAAGTGATGATCCGCCGTAAACCAGATTGAGGGTACCATGCTATTCGCTCCCTTCGTCCATCACCGGGTGACTTCTGACGCGACCGATAAAGTCTCGAACGATTCCAACCGCTTCGCGGACTTCTCGTGCCCTTTCATCCCCGGTGAATCCCATTTGTTCCGCCCAGCCCACCGAGCCTGTATACTCTGGCGTCGAGAAATGCTCCTCCAGAAAGAGGAGCGCCTCGGTACCGAAGTAGGTCTGATGCAGATCTGCTTTGACAAAACGAGCTGCCATTGCTTCTGCGCCAAACGCCTTTAAAATCCACACGACATCATAGCCGTCCTTGGCTTTGACTCGCTCGTGCAACGCCCATGCTTTTAGACCGAGGAGGACTGCCGGGCCACAGACACGGAGTGTCACCTTTTTAATGCCCCGGTCATCGAGAAGCGGACCCTCATCTTCAATCTCAACGAGGTCACGCTCGATTAAGTCCAGCCCGTAAATTCCCAAGGCCGTCAGTCCGCTCCCGCTTTGCTCGATGGGCTTGCGCTGGATTTTCCCGCCCTCCCCCGGCGTCTCGACAGAGACAAACAATTCAACGATGACCTCAAAGCCTTCCACGGTTCGTTTCCACTCAAAGGTGCGCTCACTCGTTTGTACCAGTTGCAGTGCCGTGAGATTGTTTTTGAGAGTGCGGTACATTTGGGCATCGTCTCCAATCGTCGCAACACGCAACGCCAGATCGACATCCCGCGTTCCGATATGAGGCGAGAGTGCTTCACCGGGATCGGAGAGAAGCAACCCTGGAACCAACCCGCCGATAAACGCACAGTGCTCTCCCCAGGGACCGATTTCCGCGACAAGAGTGCGAGCGACCCGGCGACAGATTTCTAAAACGTCCATCAGCGTCTCTCCCCCAGCTCTTGCAGTAAAGCGTCCGCAAGTTCTTCTGTGCGTCCGCCTCTGTCCGCGATTTCGATCCAGGCTCTCGCTTTCGACACTTTCGGCGCTCCTTCTGAGTTTCGATGCACCCGCCAGGGATCGTCTTTGCTCGTGACGAACTCGAGATTCGCTCCTTCCTCCGTGCGCTCAAAGCCCAGAGACTTCAGGATAGTAGGATCGAAGTCGCCCTTCACCCAGAGGCGAAGCGGGGGCGGTACTCGCGTTAACGTAGGACAGTAAAGATTGGCGGCAAGCGTGGCTCCAATGGCTCCTTCAGGATAGAGGGACAGCACTTGTTGAGCAATCGCTTCGAGCGAAGTGCCATAGAGAAAGCCACGCAAAACCGTCTGGGGCTTTCTTTCCTCCTGACTCCAGAGTTCCGCCAAGGCTCGAAGCTGACGGACGACGCGCACCTTTTCAGGACCGCTTCCTTCAGAAACGAGCAGTCCTTCTTCCTCCAGGCGATGGAGAACCCGGTGCGCCAGAGCGGGAGAGACCTGTGCCTCTTGTGCCAACTCCCGAACCGCCCAACGGCGCGACCCACCTAGTAAAAGCGTTTCCGCAACGATCCCCGTTTTTCCCGTAAGCCTCACACTCTGCGATGCTTTGACCGGGGATGATGAGGTTTCGAGGATCAGCACAATTCCTCCCGCTACAATCCGACAGGCTCCGTCGGGAAGAACGAGATAATTCGTTTCTGTCGCGGCTTCGAGAGCTTTGCGGCTTGGGGAAGTCAGCACCAATAAAACATCCTGAGCACCCGCTTGCCTGACCTCTTGAGAGGACGGGCGGTACAGACGAACCAGACGAAGACACGTCAGACCCAGTGGACTCCTAAAACGCAGGGTCTCGATTTCAAGGTCCGCTTGAACGTCGATGTTGGCAGGAAAAACCAGCCTTTGGAGTTGCGCGACTTTGTTTACAAAATTATCCATATTTACCACTGAAGTAAAGATACCCGATAATGTAAACACTTGCAATAGGAGTCATTTCAGAAAGTTGTCCTCTTTGGAATTATTGAGTACCCAAACCTTCACAAAGATTCGTCACGAACTGAAAGGAGAATACCAATAAAACGACCGTTTTCGTGAGATAGGAACAAGGAAGAAGATTTGCCCTTATTTCGGTCTATTGGAGGGTCATTATGATACCACAAAAGTGGTATGCGAAATCTACGTACTAAGAGGGTTGACAAAGGATGAATTTCGTGGTACAAACGCTCCCATAAATGGAAAGAATGAAAAAAGAGGAGGAAGAGAATGCTGGTTGGCTATGCCCGCGTTTCAACGAACGACCAAAATCTGGATTTGCAGAAGGATGCGCTTGAAGCGGCGGGGTGCGAACGGATATTAACCGATACTGCCTCCGGCGCAAAAGCAGAACGTCCGGGTTTGACCAACGCCTTGAAGGAGTGTCGGTCAGGGGACACGCTCGTCGTCTGGAAACTGGATCGCTTGGGGCGTTCTTTGCCTCACCTCGTCGAGACGGTTCGCGAGTTGATGGCTCGCGGGGTGGGGTTCAAGAGTTTGCAGGAGAGCGTTGACACAACCACGAGCGGCGGGAAACTGATCTTCCATATTTTTGCCTCCCTCGCTGAGTTTGAGCGCGACCTGATCCGGGAGCGAACGAATGCGGGTCTTTCAGCGGCACGGGCGAGAGGGAGAAAAGGCGGTCGTCCGAAGGGAGTAATGGACCCCAACAAGCAGAAGGCGGCGATGGCACTCAAGAACGATACTTCTCGCTCGGTCAAAGAGATTTGTGAAATCTTGGGCGTCTGCCGCAATACTTACTACAAGGGGTCCGCTCACGAAACGGAAAAAATCGTACGCTAAGGATTTGCGAACGGGCGTAGCGGCCTAAATTTGCCCCGCTCGACCTGTTTGCTCTGCCGCCAGGCATAATCACCGGTCAGGTTGATATGTTCCCAGCCCAACGGCGACATGTGCGTCAATAAGCTATCGTCCACAGACTGCCCGTGCGCCTTCAAACTCTGCACCACTCGCTCCAAATAGACGGTATTCCATAAGACGATGGCCGCCACCACGAGATTGAGGCCGCCCGCACGGTAACGCTGATTCTCGAAGCTACGGTCGCGCAACTCGCCCAACCGATTGAAAAACACGGCTCGCGCCAGGGCGTTCTTCGCCTCGCCCTTGTTCAATCCGATCTGGACCCGCCGGCGGAGGTCTTTGCTCTGCAGCCAGTCCAGGGTGAATAGTGTGCGTTCGATACGTCCCAGTTCACGCAGTGCCACCGCCAGACCGTTTTGTCGAGGATAGCTTCCTAGCTTCCGCAGCATCAATGAGGCGGTGACCGTGCCTTGCTTTATCGACGCCGCCAGACGCAGGATCTCGTCCCAATGTGTCCGAATGTGCTTGACCTGGATCGGGCCACCGACCAGGCTCGACAGTGTGGGGTAGGCTTTGGCGTCGCCATGCACGTAGAGGTTTTTGTCTTTCAGGTCGCGGATACGCGGCGCGAAGCGGAACCCCAGCAGATGCATCAAGCCGAACACATGATCGGTAAAGCCAGCCGTATCGGTATAATGCTCCTCAATACACAGATCCGATTCGTGGTGAAGCAGGCCGTCAAGTACGTAGGTTGCATCGCGCACTGGCGCATTAATGACCCTCGTGTGGAAGGGAGCAAATTGGTCGGAGATGTGGGTATAGAAGGTCACGCCGGGATCGGTGCCGTATTTGGCATTGAAATGGCTGCCGGATTGGCCCACGCCGCCCGCGCGGAACCACTGCCCATCGGAAGAGGAGGTCGTGCCATCGCCCCACCAGTCGGAGAAGGTATGCTGGCTTTGAGCGTTGATCAGTTCTGCCAGCGCCGCCGAGTAGGTGTCATCGCGGATATGCCATGCCTGTAGCCAGGAAAGCCGGGCGTAAGTGACGCTGGGACAGGATTCGGCCATCTTGGAAAGGCCGAGATTGATTCCGTCGGCAAGCAGCGCGGTCAGCAGCAGGCTGGTATCAGACGCCGTATCGCCGGTTTTAAGATGGGTAAAGTGTCGGGTGAAGCCCGTCCATGCGTCTACCTCCAGCAACAGTTCCGTGATCTTCACATGTGGCAGAAGGGCATACGCCCCGCGCATCAGCGTTTCGGCGGCTTCCGGCACCGCATTGGTCAGGGGCGTGATCTTGAGACCCGCGTCGGTGATCTGCACATCGGGCAACTCGTTGCTTGCGGCCAGCCGCTCGACCTTCTGTAGCGCGCTTTCCAGCGCCGAAAGCCGCTCTGTTAGAAACGGTTCGCAACGGGTTTCTATGGCCAGACCGAGTTGCTTCTCCGTGCGTTGTGCGGTAAAGCGAGCCGGGGGTAACAGGTACTCCTCGAAGTCTTTGAACTGGCGGGAGCTCGGCACCCAGATGTCGCCGGAGCGGAGCGCATTCTTCAGTTCCGACAGGATGCACAGTTCGTAGAAGCGTCGGTCGAGATCGTCGCCAACATGGACGACGCTGTCCCAGCGTTTGCGTATGAACCCGGTCGGCGCATCCTCCGGCACTTTGCGTAACCCGCGCTGGTTCATGTCTCGGAGGGTTTTTACGCCATCGAGGAGGTCGCGAGCAGCAGGCGCTGCCTTGAGTTCGAGGGTCTCCAATAGGGCGGGCGTATATCGCCGCAACTGCGTAAAGCCCTCAGCGATGAGCGGCAGAAAGTCGAAGTCTTCAGGCTCCGCCAACTTCTCCGCTTCGGTCACGATGTCGGTGAACGCCTCCCAGGGCAAGATCGTTTCAATCGCTGCGAAGGGGTCCTGTCCGTTTTGCTTGGCTTCGAGCAGGGCGCGTCCAATGCGGGAGTAGAGCCGTAACTTGGCGTTGATCGACTTGCCGGACGCTTGAAAACGCTCGGCGTGGCGCCGCTTGGCGCGAGAAAACAGGGTACTGAGAATACGGTCGTGCAGTTCAATGATCTCATCAATGAGCGTGGAGCGTGTGTCTATGACCACCGCGACCAATGTGGCGTAACGCCGGAGTAGTTCCAGACCGCGCAAGTGTTGGGCCGTCATCTGACTGCCTTCGCGGGCCAGTTTCAGCAGCCGGTTCTGGTGAACGTTGCGCTCAAGCCCCTCCGGTAACTCCAGACTTCGGATGACCCGTAACCGTTCGATGTGGGTCAGGATGTGCTTGGCGTTAGGTGTACCGGGCGGTTGTCTCAACCAGGCCAGAGAACTCGCAGTCGCATTTTCGCGCACCGTCAGCAACTCATCCAGACGTTGCTGATGGACAGCCGTCAGAGGGGTCGTCAATGCTTCATAGACTTTACGAGTGCCCTGCGTAAGAGCTTGTGCACACACGCGTTCGATGACATCGACGGCTGGCACGATGACATGCTCCCGTCGCAATGCGTCCAGAAGCGCATTTGCCAGGACAATGCCGCGCTCCGTCTGTCGGGCCAGGTCCGTAAGATGCTCGACGAAGTGACGGAAGTGTGAGGCAGAAAACGGCGTGAGGGCAAGCCAGGCTTGCAGTTCCAGAAGGTGTTCGCGGCGGGTCTCGGCGCGGAGGGCGTATTGTGACCATAGATCGGGTTCGACCCGGAGTTGACGAGTGATGAAGGCGAGCAACGCCTCTGGAACCTGAGCGTCCGGTGACAATGCGCACCCTGGATAACGCAGGACGCACAACTGAACCGCAAAGCCAAGACGGTTCTGACCGCCGCGATGCTGACGGATCACCGCCAGGTCCGCTTCGCTGAACGTGTAGTAGCGAATCATCTCGTCTTCCGTGAGGGGAAAAGCCAGGAGGGCGAGACGCTCTGTAGAGGTGAGCAGGCTACGTCGAGGCAAGTCAGGCGCCTCGCAAATATTGGTAGAGCGTCTCGCGACTGATGCCGAGTTCCCGCGCGATCTGGGCTTTGGCTTCGCCCTCCGAGACGCGATGGCGGATCTGAGTAACCTGGCCAGCAGAGAGCATCTTTTTGCGGCCTTGATAGACGCCGCGTTGCTGGGCGAGAACGATTCCTTCGTGCTGTCGTTCTCGGATAAGCTCACGCTCGAACTCCGCGAATGCTCCCATGACAGAGAGCATGAGGGTAGCCATGGGCGAGTCGTCACCGGTGAATGTCAGGCTCTCCTTGACGAACTCGATACGCACACCGCGCCCGGTTAAGGTCTTCACGATGCGGCGCAGATCATCCAGGTTGCGGGCCAGGCGATCCATGCTGTGGACCACCACGGTATCGCCGTCGCGAACAAAGGTAAACAGTGCCTCCAATTGAGGACGAAGGGTGTCTTTTCCAGAGACTTTGTCGGTAAAGATTCTGTCAATTGGAACGTTCTCTAATTGCCGTTCGGGGTTCTGGTCGAAGCTGCTGACGCGCACATAACCGATCCGCTGACCGCTCAAATTCTGCCTCCGCCGTGATTGTGTCAGGTTAGGGTCTAAGACTTTTGGTAGGCAGTGTCAGAAAACGCCAAAAGTGACCCTATTCTGACGCCCATAGTTGTATCTATCTGACGTCCATTTAGAGTATACTCTATTCGGACAGGCGACACCCATTATGGAAGGTCAACCGAACAGCGTCAGAAGTGATCAGGGGGACTTGGCAGGAAATGCCACTCTGCTTATCGAAGAGGGGCAGCAACATCTTTCAGGAGGCACCAAGGTGGCAGGCTATAAAGATTTCATCGGCAAGCAGATCACAGCACCGGTTTTACTGGACTGGGCCGCGAAATACGAACATTTTGACGCTGCGGTAGCGGCGGCTTTCGAGTGGGTACAGACCAACAACATCAAAGTCATCAACTTTGAAACGGTCCTCATCCCTAAGAATAACAAATGGGGCGCGGCGAAGGATGAGGAACTAGACAACGAAACATCCCTCTTTATGGGCACGGTACAACATCAGTTCGTCCGCGTCTGGTACTGGTAAGAAATCTCTTTGTCACTGTCTATTCCAGCAGAAACCTTCCGCTTTGACCGGAAAGCGGAACCGAGCCAATTGGCGCGGCAGTTGAGCTTAGCGTACGATATTTTCCGTTTCGTGAGCGGACCCCTACAAGTATGTGCGGCGCGAAGACAAGCCAGAGAGTCAAGCAGAGAAACCCGGAAAGGCTACCGAAGGTGACAAATAATGATAAAGAGAGCGGATCACAATGTCAAATATACCACGAGAGGACAGATTGGTGGCTTAAGTCGGTTATGCTTTTTCCTCGCTTGAAATTTGGAAGAGACTTGTGATGAATTGTGCTTGCCATGAGTTTGTGTTCTCTTCCTCTCGTATCCGACCCATAATTTAGGCAAGAGTCTAAGCCCATACACTAGCGTTATCGGGATTTACGACATCACGATGTTTGCCTTCGAGCAGATTTAGAATGTCTCTCCTCAGCGTCCCAAAGGCAATAAAACCATTCATAATCCTTCAGCATTTTGTGTTTCGTAAATGCTACAGTCGCGTCTTCGACGACCATACTGGGTATACTTGCACCCGGAAGTAAAGAAACAAGACGCCCAGCCCATGTGGTTACTTTTTTAATTTTTCCGACTGGCACTTCTGCTCTGCGCGCTGCAATAAGCACTTGTTTGCCCAAATCTATGTCTATCGCCTGACCAGTGCTACTCAACTCATAAATTTTTTCCCTGACTTGCTTTAATCGCGGGTCGCGCAAAATTGTTAAGAAATGTGCAACGGACTTGGGTCGCAATTCTGGAAGGGACAACGTAAATAGAGATTTAACAGATTGTTGTGTAGCCGTGCTTTCTGGAGAGTATAGTCTTCTTTCATAGAGTGTGCGATAGAAGTTATTCATATCGCGCCATTCAATAAATGGCAAACCGAACTCATCACGCAAAATTATGTTTACGTGTGCGTAATGGAGATAACCGCTTACGACTCCTCGAATTACATCTTTTTCGCCGTTGCTACGCCGTTTTTTGTGGGCTCGAATTATCTGTCCGACTTGGGTAGTATCGCATCGTTCACCACTTATACTGTTGATAAAACGGTACACCCCGAACGGAATAGCAACAGGATCAGAGTAGGCACCCTCCAAAGCAACTACAAGCTGCTCTTGAATACCTTGCCAACCATCCATATGACGAACGATTTCGTCTAACCAAGCATCCGGGTCACGTAACTCGTGGGCTGTTGCTAGTCGAATTCGTTCTAAATTTTCTTGTATTATGTTTGCATAGTTACGCGTCTCTATAGAGCCTTCCTCTAGAAGCACAGTTACGCTCTCAGCTAGCCGTTTAAGTCCTCTGCTTCTATTGGTCAATATGAAATCATAGCTGGTTTTATCCAACACCAAACCGTCGTGTAATAGAAACGAAGCAAAATCTAAGTCGAGTCCATGCTCTGTTTGAATAGTTGGGGGCAACAACTCCGTGATTCTATGGGTCTCACGTTCGACCTCGTCCAGATGACCGCCATAGTTAGACAAAAAAGCCTTCATACTTCCCCGAGCCTTTGCAGTACGATGATGACACAGAGGTCATTTCTTTCGCTTTTATGTAACCTGTACAGTAGTATAATGGCTGTACTTTTGCTCTTCGTCAGCCGGACCTAACTGTCACTTTTGTTTGCCGTAGTTCAACGTACCGTCTGCCGTTGTAGTTCCTGCGCTTATGAAACGAGTGAGCCTTGAGACGTAACCCAAGAATTGCCTGCCTAAACGATATCAATGACATCTACCAATCCGAGTTGTTCCGTGACGCACAGACTGAGTTGTTCATAGCGACGCTCAAAGGCGCGTTCAACTTCATGGGTTTCGATAGGCAAATCGGGATGAAGATTTGTCGATATTCTGGCCGCCGTTTCGCACAATTCACTGATGGTGTATTCTTGCTGACTCAACCCCTTAAAAGATTTTAGTCGTGTTGAAATTTGGTCAGGCCCTGTAAAGACCGCTCCCACTCGTGATGACGCGATCTGGCGATAGATTTGTTCCACCAGGGCCAACAACGCTAACGCCCGAACACTCTCCTTCTGAAACTGGTCATAGCAAACCCATACATCGGGTGGGTTCTTCAAGGCGTTGTGCTGGTAAAGTTCGACCGTCAGCTCCTGCAATCGCTCACAGCATAGGGTGTAACGCCTTGCCTCATTACGAACATTCACTTTTTTCAGTATGCGCTGTTCGATATCGCTGGCATCACGGGCGGGCCGAGAGAGTGATTCGATACGCATCAGCCGGTCATTCTCTTGAAATGTATGACCGTTTTCCCAAACGCTTTTAGGTATCAAATAGGTTTCAATCTGTATGCCTGTCCACATATCCCGCCTCCACTTCATCAAGGTCATACTTTTCGGAGGTAATAGCGATTTTCTGGTCTATCTCCGTATGCAGCTGCGCCAGTGTTAAGCTAACTAGAACCCATCCTATCCTCTTTTGCGCTAATAGAGACAAGGAATACTTCCTTGTCTCAGGATTGATATAATTAAAATCAAGAGGCAGTCCAGCAATGAGTTTTACGTCAGGCATTCTGTTTTCAGCACGAGTAATCGCCTTGTGGAGAGCCTCCCCGAAGGCGGATGAACAAGAAGGAACAACGGATAGAATCAGGAAGGGTTCCCGTGCGGAGATATTCACATTCGAGGTCAAGTCATTGAGCTTAATGGGAGCGTCCGAGGAATAAGCGACCACCGAATTTGTTTCTTTCCGCTCTATCTTTTTTCCTAGCGTCTCGCCAAATTGTCTATCCTCTAAACGTCGAAGAACATAGTCTTCTAAAAGAACGGATTTAAGATGTTGAACCAACGTCCAGTAGGACAAAGAGTTGTTCACGGCGTCAGGGGATTTGCCGAATAACCAGGTCAGCGGAACTCCTCGGCCAATAAGCGCTTTAATATTATTGACCGACCAGACCCCCCGGTAAGCATTATAGCAAACCTCCGTTAGTAAAATTTTGCGTTCTTTTGTTTTTTCTTCTCGCTCAATTTTTTCCTGTTCTGTAAGCGTGAAGCCCGAAAAATCTGCGAAAAGAAGCGCGATGATTTCTGAGGAGAGAAGGTGGTCATGTCCACTCAGGACTTTTCCGATTCGCCGCTCTATCAATTCACGTACATCAAACGGAATTCCCCCTTCAAAGTAGAGGTCGAGCGATTTAGCCGTTTGCCATATCTGACATGAAAGAATGGTGAGCATCGCACGGGTCGGCTCAAGTTCATGGAACATTGGGTGTTCCCCCACGAAGTAGGTTCGAATATCTAGGCGTCGCATTGTCTGATTGAACATAAACGTTACAACGCCGAAGATTATGTCTTTGGCTGCGTACCGATAAGTAGACCATTCGCCTTTTTGCGGCAGATGTCCGCCCTGCTCTGTCCAGGGAGTGTAGTTCAGAGCATCGCTTAAGACAGTATGCGGGTCGAACGTTACTTCAGGCAAATCGTCTGTCCGCATGGACTTCACCTGATCTATCATTTCGCTTTCTTCCCTCGTCATGTCCAACAGTTCGCTTTAGCAGGATCGTCTCGCTCTTCTATAAAGAAGACGGGTTGTATCATAAGCAAGGGAGCCTTGCGCGTGTGCCGCTCGATGAGATGGTCAATAATGGCACGGTACATACCCACCACCAACGGTTCAAGGCCGGTTTGATAGAGGCGCATACAGACTCTTTCGTTACTGATCCAGGGGTCATTCAAGATATCCCGCATCCGATCATAGGCGAGGCTGTCTATCTCCGCGTTATTTTGCGTCAACTTGCGTGTTTCCCTATCTCGAATTAGATACATATCTACAACGCGGTCATAGTCCAGATGTCTATTGGATAATGTCCCCACATTAAACACCCGGCTTTCATCCCACCCCTCGCCAGTCACCGGAGGCTCGAGAACTCGGAGTTTTAAGGGCTTTCCCTTAGAACCATCCCCATATGCTACCTTTAGTTCGACTGGCTTCTTTTCAGGCTTATTCTCACGCTCGTCCTTTTGGTAGGCAAAAAAGTAGAGCACCTCCGTAATCATGTTATGCGGCGGCAGGCTAAAATTAATAGGAGGGTGTTTCGAAGATTCAAGACTCGCCTTTATTTCTTCTTCAAGCTGCCTTATTCGTTCTTCTTTTGACTTTCTCTTCAGTCCTCTTATCAATGAGTCCGGTTGCAGCTGCGGGCGGAAGGGTTTTGTTGGCTCTCTCATCTGTCCCTCAAGCGTTGTTAGTATTGGGGTGGCGTTAGCACCCGATCAGGAAAATATGGCGTCTGCAAGGTCTGCTTTAATAAAGCCGCGAAAATCGATCATCAGGTTTTTGACGAGAATGGACTCACTCAGTTTGAGTGTTTTTGCCCTGGTTTGCTCAACGCGGACCTTCACACAATATTTTTTCTCTAGGCAAGCAGTGATCCGCACGATATCCTTCTGCTGATTATCCGGGCTGATGGCAAGTACCTGGACGTTTTTTGGTTGCCCCTCTACTACGTCAGGGGGAATGTCCCTCACGCAGAACAAACTGCACTGAATTTTCTTTGTATTGCGATTAATTTTGATGACTCGCACTTTTTCGTAAGAATTAATCTCGTAGTCTTTGGCCTTTTGAAACTTGCCTGCGGCATCAACCCCAAGTTCTTCCGCAAAAATGATTGCAGTGCAATCTTTTATGAAGGTGACAAGCAACCTATTATTGTCAAGATGTTTTTCAACCAGCACCGGATAGGTATAGCCCTCTTGGATTTTTGATTGTTCTAAAAGCCGATCAAACGCGCAGGGACCACGCACATCCAGTTCCACTCCAAGGCTCAATTCTTCCGGCAAATCGTGTTCTTTTTCAAGCCTCTCCTGAATCTCGGAGCGGCTGAGTTGATTTTCCACAAAACGTAATCGCGCTTCAACCTCCTGTCCTACTTCGCGGGAAATTTCGCCCGACCACAAAACGTTCCTGATAAAGGCAACGTAGGCCGCATCGCTCTGGGTTGGTAAATCCAGATAGACCCCGGATGCATCGCAACGCCGAACAATGGCTTTAACAAGACCATTATGCTCCCCGCGAATATTGAAGTATTCCTTCAAGAGTTGCATTCCACGGGAAAGCTGAACCTTTTTTTCCTTGTGATTGATCCGTTCAATCGTGACCTGAAAACGTTCTCCAGGCAAAAAGCGTTGACCAAAATAACTCTGTGGACGGGTATTACTACAGAAATCGGTATCTGCCATCGGCACTTCAAGCCCGCTTGCAAGCTCACGAACCATAAAGAGCGGATTTCTACCAAGAGGGTCCGGCAACGTTTTTACCATCTCCACTTCCACTTCATTTCCTGCCTGATAGGAGTTCGCGAAACGTTCGAAGGAACGTGCCTGACTGTCTGGCTCACAGACATAAACCACAGGTAATCCATTCGCATCTATGGCATAGTCAACGATCTCAACAGAGATTGTAGTTCCTTCATCCATCTGAATTCGTGGAGACGTTTCTACGGGAGTTTTAATGAATGATCCCTGCACTGTTATATCCCCTGCGGTGCCATGCATGATGGTAAGATGTTGGGGGATTGTCAGCGTAATTCTTAACGTGTCCTCATCGCCCTGTTTTGTGACAATTGCGTTGACTACGGTCTGACGCGGCAGAAGCCATGGCAAGAAGAGCGTACACAGCAGCGTCTTTTCATCAGCCGCTTTTCGTAGCCGGGAATAGAGTCGCGCCTTACGAACAATGGGGCTTTTCTGGTCGTTGATATCGTCAAGCCAGAGGGCATCCAGGCGAATCATATTCATCCCCAGCACTTTTGTTCGCGCCGGTCTCCGCCAGTTCTTACTACGCTGACAGGCAACCACTACCTCGGCATCCTCTCGGTCAAAACAGACCGAGGTGGGCGAAATTTCAATCAGGTCCTTCTCCTTACTGCCATCGCTCCTAGCGCGGCAGTAGACACCCTGTCGTACATTTGTCTTCTCGGTGAGGCTTTCATCAAAGGAAAGACTGTCATCATACTCTTCGTAACCAATTCCGTCTATTGCGCTGGAAAGCGTAAACTGGTTCCGTTCTTGAGGAGCGTTTTGGTCTTCGTCTTTGCGTTCAATGGGAACATAAATTTCGTTTGGTAGACAGGACGCAATTAAAGCGCGTAGTGCGTCACAGCAACTCAGCATGACGTTTCGCTTTTCTGCTTTGCGCCAATCCATCGCGGCTTCGAGGATTTTTTCTCTTTCATCGGCAATCAGCCTGGTGAAGTCGCTACATTTTACTCCGGCTTCGCGCTCCCACTCATCGCGTTCTTCGTTTGTTTTTGCTTCCCAGAGAAGCCAGAGTTTTAAAAACAGTTCCAAGTCATCACGACAGCCGAAGACCAGGTTTTGATGGGCAAGGCGGCGTGCATACTTTTCCGAGGTGTCTCCCTCTTCATTCCATTTCAGAAGTGACTGAAGTCCGTGCGCCAGCTTCAAGAAAGGAAGCAATGTTGCCGCTTCCAGACCCATTGCATGACGCTCTGCCTCAACATAAATACGAGCGACTTCCATGTCCGCAGCGAAGCCACCTAGTTCCAATCCAATGGGCGTCAGATCGCCGTCCTTGTCAATTGCCCCTCGACCCTGCAAAGCCGTATAAGCACGTCGAAGTTCAGTGTGAAACTTCTCTTGTTGGTCGCTAGGTAATGGCATCCAGGCGAAATCCAACTCTTGAATGACCTGAGTGGTCTGTCCCTGGAGGACCTTTTTATGAAGGGTGCGAACTCCCGCACGTTTCGCGGTTAGGATAACCTGTTCCAAGGAGGCTCGGGCGATCTCCGGAGTGCTGTCATCGGGAAAATCCTCGAACTCCTGCTCGCTGTAAAACATATAGACGTGACCGTCGGTGACTCGTCCTGCGCGTCCCCATCGCTGGCGACAGCCTGCTTTGCTATGGCGCACCGTTCGCAGGTCAGTAATTTCGTCTATGGGGTCCCAGTAGGATTCTTTGATAAATCCCGTCTCGATGACGTGTTTCACATTCTCAACCGTCAAGGAGGTTTCCGCTACATTTGTTGAGACAACGACGCGACGCTTGCCAAAAACCTTCTTATGCTTTTGTTCGTCTGGCTTGAGCGCAGCCTGCTGTTCCTCAAGGGGGCGTTGTGAGTAGAGAGGAAGAGCAATCGTGTCTTCCAATCCTAAACTGTTAATTAAATCAACCGTCTGATCTATCTCACGGGAACCAGGCAGAAAAACAAGGATATGCCCCTCTTCTTTCTCTTTTAATGGCCCTGTCAGGCTGTCGAGCCACTTACAGAGATGTTCCACCAATTCCATGATGGCTCGCGGCAGTTTTTCTCGCTCCGGCTGCTGTCCGCCATTTACCTTCTGCCACCACTCTGCGACGACCGAATGACTGGAAGCAGGGCCGTTCCATACAGGCGTCTTATCCTGCGCCTGTGTATTGGCGATCTTAGTCTGCCATCCTGAAACCGTCTCGCCCCACCAGTGTTTATGGATGTCATGCTGACGACCCTGTGAGAAAATATACTGCTTTTCCTTGTTCAGTCCGAAGAAATCGATAAACGTCTGCTCGTTAATCGTGGCGCTGGCAATGATCAAACGCAGATGAGGGTAGAGATAGAGCTGGTCTCGCATCAGTCCCAAGATGAGGTCAATGTTGACGCTTCGCTCATGGGCTTCGTCAATCATAATGATGCTGTAATTAGCCACCGCACCGGACACAATATCATTAATGAGCTTGCCGTCTGTTTTAAAGACCAACCGTGTGCGGCGGTCAAATTCGTCTGCTCCAGAGTGTGAGAAGCCAACCTGCGCCCCGGCGCCGAGCGACGTACCGTTTAATGCATGGGCAATGAATTCCGGCACCTGGCGCGTCGCTTGAATTCTGGGCTGCGTCACGCAGATAGGGCCGCGTTTTGCCCACTTCGAGAGTTTGCCCGGTTCTCCCCCAGTCAGGAGCAGCCAGGGAATGTAGGTTGATTTTCCTGAACCCGTCGTACCGACAAGAACTACAACCTGATTCTCTTCGAGTTTTTGGAGCAGTTCATCGCCTTTTTTCGAGATTTCAAAGTCGGCAGGCTTTTTTGTAGGCTGGAAACTTTCATTGACGCGAAAGCCACGAACCTCTCGCTCATATCTTCCTAAACCGCCGGGACCATATCCATTCGGTGGCAAAGCCCACGGGTCGAACGTCATGCCGTCGTTTGCATCCGTCGAGAGGGCTAACCGCGCCTCTATGTTATGTGTAAGTTGCTCGCCAAAAGGAGTCATTTCCATCTCGAAGTGATGGCAGGCGATTCGAGAGTAGGACTTCACCTGAAGTTTACGGTGTTCTGGGCAGTATTCAGGCTCAGAAAAACCGATGGCACGATCATCGTCCAGCGAAGGTGCATTGACAACAAATTCTATTTTACAATTGTCTTTTTTGCACACGCGGATGTATTCGCGAGTTGCCATGTTTTCACCTCATATAGACAATATGGGGGCGTTGATATAGGGTAGAGATGAGCGTTACTACCGCATAATTTTTCTAATCAATTACTGTTTTTATTTGTATATATTGTAAATGTAAATTATTCACACCCCAATAATGAACGGCAAAATCTCAAGTACCGATGCCCTCCGGCCAATTCTGCACATATTTCAGACTGCTTGCATTTCGCTTCTTGATCTTGAAACAGTTTGAAATCGTATGAACATTTACCCAGAAAACAAGCTGTAGGTAGAAGAGCATCTAGGAAGTGTGATCCGGTCATAGCACAGTGCCAAAGGATATGTCCCTCTGTGTTTGCCTCTTCTATCCGAACTTCTCCAGTAAATTGATCTATAATTAAAGGATCAATTTCCTCCCATCCAACTTCCCAAATGCGCTCTCTTTCCAACAAAGAATTCCTGAAGCGTATGCCGCCAATCTCAACACTCGAGCCATCATATTGACTAATAAGGCTAATCAGTGGATTCGAATGCATTACCGGTATCTGTTTTTTCTGAAATTTGTAGTACTGCCTGAATGCCTCTGCCTCTGCAATCGCGAGGCCACTATTCATAAGAATGTCCGCCTGTGGAGCGCATAGCCATAATTCATTTGCGAAGTCATTAGCTTCCATTATTTCTAGCCCTCTATCTTTTCGGATGTAAAGTACTGTGCCATGCTCTATGTACCGTCTCCGGTATCCCGACGGCTAAATGTTCTTGAAGAATGTGATGATGAACCAATCTATCGCCTTCGAAAGACATATGAGTTGGATTATGTTGAATCCATAGGTCATTGACAACTGGAGCAATGTTAGACCGAATACGGCTTGTATTAGATTGGTCAAAAACTTCAGAATGGTTTTGCAGCATCTGCTTCCAAAACCAACGGTTATCTCTCGGAAAACCGGCTGCATTCGTTGCGGATCCGGTAGGGGCAAATCTCATATCAATCGCTAGTTTCATATCCATATAGGATTGAGGTATAAGATTAATATGTCCCCCTTCATCATTTACCAATTTGGTCCTTGTGGCTACAAGGTAATCAAGTGCAGAACTCACCCCTCCCGACCTATTTATTCTGCCTTGACTGCTTCTCTCCGTCCGAAATCCAGAATCATCACGATATGTGACAGGATTATTCGAGGCAAACAGATAGGCATTTGGATCATCAATCGTTCCCATCGGATCAGTCTGCGTAAACCGCCCCATTTCTGGGTCAAGGAACCGCGCTCGATTTTGATAAACCTCCGCAGTTGGGTCGAACCATTTGCCTTGAAAGCCGAATTGAGGTTCTAACGGCATTCCGTTCACAAAACCACCGAACGGGTCGTACTCGGTCTGCCCCTCATCATCCAGAACCGAAGCGGCTTGATCGGTATAGACAGCCTGAAAGCCAGTGCTTAATTTATCCTGCGCGAACAGGCGGTTCTCTGAAAATCCCCAAAAGAATTTCTCCTCGTTTGCCTCGCCTTGCATAACAACAGGTTGTCCGCCTACAGAAAACCATCGCGTCAAGTTCCCTTGCGCGTAAGTTGACGCCACTTCGCCAGTTGCCGTATAGCGATATTCAATCTTGTCGTTGGTTTCATCATTTGCTGCCTGCACCAGTCGTTGAAAGGCGTCGTACTGAAAAATATGATTGCCCCGACGCAGCAAGTTGCCGTTTGCATCATACTCGCAGGGCTCTATCGTCCCTGAGTCAACCTGACGCTCCAGCAACCGATTCGCTAAATCGTACCGACTGCTACAATACTCTTTGCCATTGCGCGTCTCTTGAACCCGATTGCCGCGAGCATCATAAACATACTCTCGAAAGAGTTTACGTTTCCCCTCGACTTCGCGCTCCACCCTGACCAGTTGGTCGCGCTCGTCGTAGCCATATTCATAAAACGCCTGCCGATTACGCCACTTTTTTTGTTCTTTCAGCGGTCGTCCCACGGCATCGCGCGTAATATCTTGCTCGAAAATAAGTTGCTGCTGCCCATCCTGATAAGAGAGAGTTTGTAGGTCGCCCTCTGGCGTGTAGTCTGCCTGCCTTCTCTGACCCGTGTTCCAAGTTTCCTCAAGCACTCTGCCCGCAGCGTCGCACTTCATCTGAATCTGCGCTCCGGGCAATTCCAACTGTTCCGGCAGACCCACCGTGCTATAGTGGACTCGCTGCCACCAATGGTCATCCATGCAACGCTCGACTTCGCGGCCCGCGTCGTCGTACCTCAAACTCAGTTCCCTGGTTTCGCCTTCCACAGTCTGGCGGTGACGCATTAAGCGCCCCGCTTCATCGTAGTCCCATCCTTGCGCTGTCGCCCCGGAGATTGCGTTTATGGGTCTGCCGAAAGCGTCGTAATCGAAAGTCGCTTCAAGACTGCCATCACCAGCACGGCGCCTCACGAGACGCCCCGCGGCATCAACCGTATATTCGACGGACTGCCCTTCGGCATCGGTTGCCATGACAGGCAGATTGCGTGTGTCGAAGCACTGTTCTTTTACATTGCCAAGCGCATCGTAGGTTCGCACCGTCCGGCGGCTATCGTCGTACTCATAGCGAAATTGAAGGACAAGCGAACCGGGCGCGCCAAAATGAATTTCAGAGAGGCGTCCCAGTCCATCATAAAGACGGGTCTCCTGTGACGTGGCAACGCCACCAATCCAACCGCGTTCCAGAGAAATGATCTGCCCGAACTCATCATAGTTTATCCGCTCGCTACGATTGTCAGGAAAGCGAATTTCTCTCACCCGACCTTCATCATCGTATTCGTAGCGCGTAGAGGCTTCGGCGTCTTTCCCCTTCATGACCTGCACTACTCTGCCCAGGGCATCATGCGTGGTGCGTATCGTCCGACCAAGATTATCGCTTGCTTCTGTCAACCAACCACAGGCATTATAGACCCAATTAATTTCGCGTCCGGTCGGCGATATCTCCTTAATTCGGTTTTGGTCACGGTCGTATTTCAGCGTGGTTTGTAAACCTGCGGGGTCTACCGTTTCACTCAGGAGACCGCGTAAATCCCATTTTTGCTCACTTTTTCTGCCGGTCGGGTCCCAGGCAAAACGCAAGCGTCCCAGCGCATCGTATTCATACCGCCATCGTTCCCGTTTCTGTTCGGAAGTAACCGTGGCAAGAATTTCCGGCGTAGCACTTGGAAGGCGATATCGCTCGATAATCCGCCCTGCCCCATCATATTCGACACACGTTGCGGTTCCATCCGGCCCTATTTCCCACAGGGGACGGCTGGTTGCATCGTATCCATAAAAGGAGTGAATTTCTTCTGGCGCACTGCCTGCCTGCCTGCGATTCAGACCTACTTTAGAGGTGAGCCGTCCTAACGCGTCCCAGTTATAACGCTCTACTGCTGCAAAGGCATCTTCTGTTGGATCATCACCCGTCCAGGACCTGCTTTGAAGGGGATGATTGCCCTCTGCGTCCCAAACAAATTCCTGGACACGAAAGGGCGTCTCTCTCTGCCCTTTCGCTGTTTCTGCCCATTCCAGCTGTCGGGTCAGATTTCCCCAATCGTCGTATTCCCATGCCTCAATATGGCGCAAAGGCTGTTTACGCCCAGACTGCAAGAGTCGGGATTGCCGGACAGGGAGGCCACTGCGTGTGTCATAATCATTCTCAATGACACTCCCATCGGGCAGAACAGTACGCTCTGGTTTGCCAAAACCGTTGTAACGCTCAAATCGGGTTGTATTACCCAGCGCATCTCGAACGAGCGGACGATTGCCATTTATATCGTACCCCTCCTTAAGATCGGCGGAGGTAAGTTTCAGAAACTCGGCTCTGGTGCCAAGGGATCGGGTGGCGTAATCTCGATATTCTTCCAGATTGACGGTCTCATTGAAGGTCACATACTCCGTGCGGTGACCGAGCGGGTCGATTTCGGCAAGTAAATTACCACGCTCATCAAAGAGATACTCCGAAATGCCGCCTCCTGGCTTGCGAATCTTCGTCGTGTTGCCGGTTCGACTTTCGGCGCAGTAGAGAGTTGTGTTGCCTTCCGCGTCGGTGACGGAAGTGATTTTGCTGTAATGGTTGTACTCAAAGCGTATTCGCCCACCACAGGCGTCTTCCTGCAAATGTACTTTTTGCTCGGTTGTATAAGCGTTGGTGACTTCCGGGATACCTGCTCCACTGTCTTCTAGAAAGCGCGGCAACAAAACCTGACGCAGGGCGCGAATTGTTTTCAGTCCCGTCTTTTTGCGCTCCGTGCTAACGCGCCTTTTCCATTCGATATAGACGTATTTACGAACCCGCCCCCCAGGATCGAACACCTGTTCCAATTCGCCCTGTGCGTTGTAGCGATACCCCCACCGTCGTCCGGTATGGTCGCTCATTGCGCGTATAAGGTTATCCTCGGCATACCAGAAGCGGAGCGATCTGCCGCTCGCACCCTCTGCTTGAATCAATCGCTTTTTCTCGTCGTAATGGAAAAGAATCAGAGTGTCTTTTTGCGGACCTGGTTGAAGCAGCATTTCAAGTCGGCCGTCGGCCTGAAAATTCGCCGTAAATCCATCTACTTGACGTAGACTATAGCCGCCTTCTTTACGGGGCGTCAGTGTCATGCCTAAGCCACCGGGAGGCGCGATAAACTCTCCGCTATCGTTACGGACGAATCGTAAACGGCTTCCCGTTTCACTGACGAACGTCAGGGTATCCTGAACCGCTACGGCACCGTCCTCTTTCGCTTGGCTTTCTAGGCGCAAACCAAAGGAATGCGTCCAACCGGGGCCGAATGACTGTGAAGTTAAGCCCGACGAAATTGCGTGGTACTGATTGTTGTAGTAGCGGGTGAACGTCAGAGAAAGGCGTTGTGTCGGAATCGAAACATCTTCTTCAGAGTGTTCAAAGGCCCCGGTCGTCACATTAACGGGGTCACCGGTACGTGGTTGACAAAACGAGTTTGGGAAAATGACTTCATGGAGCCATCTTTCAAGCTTTTCATTCGCTTCCTGATTACAGCCCATTTAAGCGTCCTTCTACCACTGGCCTAAAGAGGGTTCATTGGGACGTGTGCTACCCGCTATCCCATTACAACCACAAGGCGTTACGGGAGGACAGGAGGTGCTTCCTGTTTTATGACAGACATCGCAATCCCAATGCCCTGTTCCTTTGCAAGTGCGGCATTCAAACTGACCATTTCCAGAACATTTATCACATCGACCGTGACCTGGGGTTAATGTCTCTGCCGTTCCGCATTTGACGCAGATGCGCTTTGTGTCTGCATACATTCCCGCTCCATTACAAGTAGTACACCGTCCACTTCCACTGCATTTCGAACATTTTAAGTGACCATTTTGACAGTGCCCACAAGGTGTTTTTAGGGAACCATTACATTGAGGGCATGGTTTTCTTCCCTGTCCCAGACACGTTGTGCAAAGACATATTTTAGTGTCGAAACATTTTTTGCATCGCGCCTCCATTTTGATATCTTTCAGAAAAGTGAGGGTGCGACGCGGGGCTTCGTTCCAGAAAACCAATGCGCCGATTTGAACTGCTTCTTCGCGAATTTCCCAAAAGGTATGTTCACCCTTTTTACCGTTGACTACCAACGCGATAGCATTTCCACGCGGGGGTAGATGCATATCAAGGACAACTCCCATCTCTTCAGGATGTTTAGCAAAGTAGTTACGAAAGATTTGGATGCGCTCTTCTTGCGTTCCAACAGGAATTGGCAGTTTGACTGGGGAAACCCCCTCATTACTAGTCTCCAAGAGAATAATGGGGCTTCCAGACACGGGAATACGGTTTGCCACCCGGATCCGAGTTCCGTCTTGGAGTGCCAGGTAAGAGCCGTCTTTATCAGGTGCAAGCAACGTGGATCGCTGTAGAGTCGTGTTGTTGCTAAATAGAGTAAGAATGTGTTCCCGCTCGTCATGTGTGCCCACTGGCACAGGCAAAGCAACCGAAAAAAGTCCATACCTCGTCGTTTCTAACAGGAGAAGAGGACTCGATTGGTCCGGGACGTTTCCGCCAAAAGTACGTGTCGTTCCGTCTGCCAAAGCGACTTTATAGCCCGTCTTCCATGCACTTAACAGGGTCGAACGAGCAAGCGAAGTGTTCTTAAGAAAAAGGCGAAGAACGGCTTCCACCGTATCTGATCCAAAGTGATACGGAGGTTTTCTATTTTCAAACAGACGGTCAGCGTTAGCCGGGTGCACAAAAGAGCATTTCCCAAGAATTTCTTCCGGTCTGGATCGCCGTGACTCTGTGTGCCCCTGCGACGTTACTGTTCTCACATATGTAACGGAGTTTCGTTCATAGTGGTGGGCGACAACCGAGATTTCTACCCCCTCACTGCCAAGCGCCATGCGTCGTAAAAGGTTTTGAGCAACATCAATGGAAGGCTTGTAGAGAGGAATCGCGTAGACAGCAACCGCCTCATGGTCCCCTTGGGTCCGGTACGTAACGCAGACCTGGCGTCCTGGCTGCATCAACTCGTAGGGTGCCTGACGTGCGGCGCCGGTAGCAGTGTTGATGACTTCCGCCATCGTATAAGGAATCCCTCGTAATGTTCCTTCCTCTGTTTCCAATCCGATAAAACCTGAATACCGGAAATGCTCTGAATGTCTTAAGGGACGGGTCAATACTGTACCCAAGCCTATTTTATTCTGTAGGTCGGTCCAGGTGGGAAGGGCAGATAAAACGGTCGAAATGTTTCCAATAAAATCAACCCTTTTTTTCTCATCTTCTTTTGTGCTTCCTTCTGCAAGTTGCCAGATCATATCATCTGACCATTGAACCAGGTTGCTTGCATCGTTATAGACCTGCTCGGAATTGTTTGGGCCGACGCTATTCCCCAGCAAGACCGCAAATGGAAACTGCCCGCAATTTCTTAGCGCGGTTGTTCCTAATGTTTTATGGTGCGGTGTTGTCGCTAAGATAAGAAAGTTTAAAAGCCACTGTAACCCGGAAACGCTACCCTTTTGCGATAACCCAATGGCCGCGTGCAACGTAAAAAGCAACGCCGAATCCTCTTCCTTGAGGGCTCGTGACGGAGGGTTCTCTTGTATCAGGCGCTCCAAAACGGACTTTACCTGACTCGTCGCGCCTTTTCGCAGAAGGTGATAAAGCCCACCTAAACGAATTTCAGGTGCCTCGGTTTCAATCAGAGATTCCTCGGAAGAAAAACGTTTCTGTAGCGGCGGCTTCGCCTGTAACAACGGGTTCAATCTCGGTGCCTCTTTCCTTCCAAATTACCCACCGCACTTTGACGGACCGGTGTCGTTCTCGCTTTTCTCATCTAGAGACTTTCTCGGAGGACGCGCTGAATCTGTCCTTTTCGGTCTATCACGATGCGGATCCCTTCGGGTTTTTGAAGTAAATTCCAGCCAGACGGTTTCGACTGAATGTATAAAACTTGAAAACTCTGATTGGCAGCAACAAAATACTGACTCGTGCCGGGCGATTTCAAGATACGGGAAGCTAGCCTCGTTATAGTTGCATCCGCGTGGTTTGTAAGAGATTGCAGGGTTGTGTTGGTCGAATCCGTTTGAGTCGTGGGCTGTAGGTTGGCGCAGGTAGTGCATATCCCTTCTGACGACAAGCATTTCCTGCAATAGAACATTTGACAGTGAGTGCAAACTTTATCGGCAGACGCACATCCATTTAAGCCACAAGACGCCTGGCTACAAGACGGACATTGAGAAAGGCTTGAAATATGTTCTCTGCAAAAGATGGAGCGGTCACATATTCCGCACTGGGAACGGTGACGGCTACACACGTCCTGCCGACATAAGGGGCACCTCACCAGACGATTTGGGCGATGCCCCACCGTCTTGGCGCAACGAACACAGGGTTTGGAATGACTCATGCTTAACACCTCCCGCTCTGGCGTTAAGCGAAGGTGTTTTTCACAAACAAACTTTCCACAACAAGCGCAAGCCTGACGATGAATCGCGCATAATCTTTCACTCGTATCCTCAAGACAAACAGATAACTGTGTGCGTCGGTAAATGTTTTTGCAACACGAAGACTCGAGGGCATGATCTTTACAGACCCACTGACCGTCTCCCGTTTTTTTGGCATCGCTTTCACATACAGTGCGCTGACACTCCACGCATTCGATGCGATGGTCTTTACAAACTCCCTTGAGACAGATAGTACAAGCGACCAGGCGGTCTGACCGATGGACGCGGGTGGGTGGACAGCAAACGCATTGTTTGGCATTCCTGCTACATAAAACTTCCTGCTGATGCGTGACACGCGCGTGGTTCTCGCAGACGACCTGATTGCAAACGACACAAACCTTTTTGTGGTCAGGGCAAATGCGTTCGTCACTGCTTTCGACGCAGACTATCAGGCGAAAACTCGCAAAGACTTTTCGACAGCAGGTTGATTCAATGGCATGACTTTTACACACCCAGGTACCTTCAGCCGTTTTCATTCCATCATGCTGACAAACAATCCGCTGGCACTCCGAGCAGTTGATTTGATGGTCTCGACAAACCAGTTGTTGGCAGAGTGGGCACGTCACAGTTCGGTCTCGGCGATGGATCACCGTTGGTTGGCAACAGGCACAGACCACCGCGTCGTTACGGCACACAGTTTCGCCCTTTGCCGTAAGGAAAAGGTGTTTTTCACAAAGAGGTTTCTCACAACAAACGCAGTCGTTCCGATGTGCAGAACATAAAAGTTCGCTTTGATCTTCTTGACAGGAGATTAGGTGGGACCGACCAAAAACTTTTCCGCAACAGGTTGATTGAGCAGCATGGTCTTGGCAGACCCAAACGCCTTGCGTCGTCTGAACCCCGTGCTTTTTGCAGACTGCTTGATTGCATTCTGAACAAAAATAACCATCAGGTGCCCTCTCATGTTGGAGACAAATATGCTCATTGCCTATTCGACAAATCGCAATCTGTTCTTCACCAAAATAGCGTTGGCACTCCTCACAGGTGTGAGCGCAATCTTTGCAGATGGGTTTGTTTTCGTAACTTATCATTCGGCAGTTCGGACAGAACCGATGCTGTGCCGAATGGTTTCCATACTCGCAAGTTTCACTATCGTCTAAGCAAGTTGGGTGTCCACACGTTGGACACAGATTCCCATGTTCTGAGCAATAGAGAGATTGACAGGTGAAGCAGACCGCACTTTTCAGGCAGGAATCATTGGCGCAAACCGCGTGTTCGCCAACCGCACAGAGAAGCAGTCGTTCTGTTTTCTCGCAGCGTGAGCAAATTTGAAAGCGCGTGATGTTTTCAGCACCATGATAATGGATACCATCGACGGTGAAGCTCCTATTTTTTCCCTTACCCTTTACCAGAAAGTGAACTTGAGGAATCCAAACCTGAAGTGCAGAGGTTAACTGGAGATGGGGCGAGGACAGTTTGAATTGTACTTCCAAATCCTCTAATCGCTTTTGATGCAATTTGTCTAGATTATGAACGTGTTCCAGTTTTTCATGTTCGTTAATCGATTGATTCGATTGCAGTCGTGCCCTGTCACGTTCGTAGTCTGCTTGAAGACGCTTTTTCTCTTCTGCGGTCTCCTGAGCGGTCTCTTGCTTCTGTAAAAGAAATTCCCGTTGTACTCGCTCTACGATTTCATTGCGCCCATTTGACAAAATGGTTTCAATAGAGGCCTGTTGCTCAGGCAACCTCTGACCGGACGGGGACCCGCTCCTTAAAGGAAGGTCTAAAATGCAGGTCACAACCTGTGGCAAATACTCACCCGCAGCATTAAAGCCTAGGTGAATCGTGTAATCCGCTTCGAAGCGAACGACATAAGTCAAAACAACCCGTAAGTAATAGCTACATTCGTACTGTAGGCTTTCAATATCCCCAAGTACCTCAAGGTGAGGGATCGTGATTGCTCCATGTGGGTTGACAAGATATAACGGGAGGTACGCTTCTGCCAAACCCACATAATTCGTTTCACCCCCGGCGAGATCGTTACGTATAAACTCCAGAGCAGGATGAGTTGTGTCCATCATTTCCCATTCAGGATGATGAAAGGCGAGTTCAGGAGCAAAAACCAAGGGGACGCTGGCTCGCCCTGCAAAAGGCCCTCGATCCTCACTTTTTTGCAAGTGGACAATATGCTGTCCCTCTGATTCGTGAAGAATCTGAGTTGTGCTCCTCCTGCGGTAATAGCTGAGTATGAGTCGCTCTATTTTTTCTTGACGCCCGTCCACATAGACCTCTCTTTCCGGCTTGATCGCGGGAGTGCCTAACCTACTTCGTCGTCTTCACCAACCAAATGTGGACGGACTATTTCAATTTGTTCAGCCGCCGTGCTTCCCTCGACAATCAAGTTCAACAGGTCTCGGTAGGGCGAATCAGCTTGTGCTAGGGCACGCTCGACGTTGCTGTCCAGGTTGGACACCGCACTCGCCGGGTTGCCAGAGTCATCGAGCGTAGTACGATCCAAAAATACGTTTCGGATTAAATCCTGGAATTGCTCCTCTGATTCGAAATTGCCTAAAATTTCATCAACATTACCGACTACTTCTTCAAAAACTTTGATTTTGTCTTGGCAGTATTCGAATACCTGCTCTTCTACTGTTCCTTCCAATACTAAATTGACGATAGTGATAAATGAACTGCCTCCAATTCTTTGGATGCGTCCAATACGTTGCTCTAACCGCATTGGGTCCCAAGGCAGATCAAAATTAATCATGCCACTTGCAAATTGTAGGTTCAATCCTTCGCCTGCCTCATTTGGGCAAACAAGTATGCTTCCACGTTTTTGCTTTGCTTTAAGGAGTGTAAGGTTGCGGTCTGCCATATCCTGCATAAAGTCATAGAGAAAGCATCGTTCACGGAGGTCGTGCTCTTGACATAACTTGTGAAAGATGTACCGCGCCGTTTCTGCAAACTCCGAGAAGATTAGAATTTTATCTCCTTGTTTTGTCCTCTCGCGTACGCTCACCTTAGTTTCTTCGATTTTAGGCTCAATCAAGCTGTTTAATGTCTCTGCCGCCTCTTCAAGGAGCAGGGCTAAATGGGGAGCCAACATCTGTAGGGATCGGGCATCCTTATTTTTTAGTTCTTGAAGCGTTGCCAAGAAGGCGTCCTGCCCACTACAGAGGCATTGCCCTAGGTTCCCCAGCCGCTTAATTAATGAGATGCGATCTCGGACGGCTCCCTTACTCTCTGCACCGTCAATCGCCTTTGTCGCCTCTGACAAAAGAGTCTGTATCTTTTGATAGAGCCTTACCGCATCGTCAGAAGCTTTTAATCTGCGGGAAGAAACAACTCGACGCGGAAAATGGTAGTCAACAACGTCACTTCGCCGCTTGCGGATCATGACTTGCCGTAGAAGGGCAGAAAGTTTGGCCGTGTTACGAACATAACGTTCGTTCTCTGACAAAAACTCTTCCAGAAAAGCCTTTCGTCCCTCAAACGTCCCGGGCCGAAGGAGAGTAACGAGATTGTATATTTCCTCCAACGACTTATGCATAGGGGTTGCCGATAACAGTAAAAAATAGTTTTTTTGAATATTTGTAACCGTTTCGACAATGCTTGCGTTTTTTTCGTAGTTGAGGTTATGCACTTCATCTAAGATGACTAGGTCAAAGCGGTGTCGCAGGAGCTCCTCTGCATGAAGTTTATGGTGGAGGCTATCGTAGGAAGCTAGTAATCTTTTGCAGTACCAAGCCAGACTGGTATCGATGTCGTAGCCTAAGATAAGAAAGTTCTCCTCAAACTTCTCGTTTAACTCTGTTTGCCACTGAGACAGAAGCGGCCCTGGACAAAAAATTAGAATATTATCGACAAGTTTTCGCTGGACCAGCTCTTTGAGAAAGATGCCTGCCTCAACCGTTTTGCCAAGTCCTACTTCATCAGCAAATAATGCGCGTCCCCGCATCTCTCCCAATGCACGCAGAACCGCCTGCTTCTGGTGTTCCATCTTAGCAATTTTGGGCAAAGAGGACAGGCACCGTAATTCATCAAATCCAGGGTTCGATTGTGCTTGTATCAGCAAATTCCAAAAATGAAAGCGTTCGAGGTCAACGAAATTTTCGGTGTTGAAGTTTTTCCGTATTTGCTCCTCAGCCTGCTCGACATTGACGAGGTTCATAGGCACATTGCTTACCAAACCGACATCTGCGTGCGGGTTTTGCGAGACAGACAAACGCTCTCCACATCGAGCACAAAATCTGCTTTTAGGGTAGTTTGATTTGCCGCATTCGCATTTAGATTTGATACCGCCTGACACTGGATTCTCTGCAAAAACGTCGGAGAGTGTCTGCACCAGGTCTTCGGCATTTTGATAGCCATCGGTCTCGTCAGGTTCGTAGCAATTCTTCGCGATTTCGACTAGCCGCGTCCAAATTGCATAGTCTCGATGGTTTGAGCTTACCGGCACTGAAACTGTCTTTTCAGTGCTTGGGAGATCACTTGTCATTAAGTAGAGAAGGATTTTACCAAACGAATAAAGATCGCACTGCACATCTGTCCAGCGCTTCATAAACAGTTCAGGATGTTGGAAAGTCGTCCCCTCAACTTTTTTGCTGACGGTCAGTTCCTCAAAAAAATGGTACGTGGAATTTGAAAGACCAAAGTCCATAAGTTGAAGTGCGCCCTGGTTTGTAATCCAGAGCGTTTGCGGTGACAGATTGCGGTGAATAACAGGAAACGGACGCTGATTGTGTAGATAGCGAAGAGTTTCTGCTAGCTGGCGCGCTATCCAGACAACGCGATAGAGGCTGAGACCGGGATTTTCATTATGCGATTGTTCTTCAACAAAAGCATTTCTTATTTTGTTCGCATAAGACTCCAGCGTCTCACCAGAAGAGATACTGAGCGATAATGTTACGCCAGCGTCATCGGTTGCAAATTTGATGCTTTTAGGAAGGCAGGGGTGTTGTAGCCTCTGCAACGCTTCGCATTCTGAGAAAAAAACATCATGTACGACATAACGATCAAATCGCTTTTGGACGATACATTCTTCTTCACCAGGTAGTAGGTCCACTGTGTAAAATTCGGATAAAGGCATTTGATTTACTCAAGCACGGAAACAAATAGAAGCAGAAGCCGAGCGTAGTCATTCCGTGACATCAATTTCGGCATCCAACCTACAGTCATTCAGGCTAACTCATTCAACGAACTTGCGTTTTGGGCGGTGAAATTCCTTCTCGGCAACACCAAGTTTGTAGCAGGCCTCTACGACTGACGTTACATTCTCGACGGAGTGCAGGGTAACGACAATTTGCTCCTGCGTGAATCGCTTTTACGGTTCCCGACCTCTTCAGAAGGAAAGTTCGGGAAATGCCCGCTTCTTACCTTCTAAAATGTCCAAATTTCGGAGCGGAGGTCACTTCCCGACGCGACCTCGAAAATATGCTTACTTGACTAATTAAATCTATGAAGGAATTAAACGCCTGAAAATCACGAGGGCAGAGGGAAAGGGAGCGGAGTTTTGAATGCCTCCGAACTTCACCCTTCCCCTCAGAAACCGTACCTCCGCTTTGTCCTGTACATAATCATGCCACCACAGCGTATCGGTTCTTGCCGGAACCAGACAAACCACCGTTGCCCCCTGCTTAGAACTTTCGTAAGCCTTTTTCACCCATTGACGCAAAGCCAGTCCGTAGGGCGGGTTCATCCAGCACACTCCTTTCCACTCCTGCTTTAGTCCATCTTCACCCGGCGTAAAAAACTCGTTGCATTTCGCGTTGTCAGGAAGAGCCGCCACATCAAGCGTAAACCCAAATTCCGCATCGAGTTCTGCGAAAAGTGCGAGAGGCGTTTCCCACTCATCGGTTTTCTGTCGGAAGTAGACGGGTTGGAGTTTACGTTTTCTTCGCCGATAGGCGCGTTGCTTTTCAGCGTTGTTGAGGTAGATACGGGGGCGGGGCAAATGAAATCCTCCCTCTAAATAGCAACCCTTGCGATGCTCTGAAACGTAACAAACGTGCGTTACGTTATTCGGTGTTTCGCCTCGTTTCTTTTCGTTTTCCAGCCCTCTTTCTCGACAAAGAAAGGAGGGTATCAGGCTCTTTTTTCTGCCTTCGCTTCACCAAATTGTCGGGAGAACCAGATAAAGGGTGCAGGTCACTTGCCCGTTGACCTCAGACTCGGGCGGATGATACTAACGATGTACGTTTCATGGGTGATTCGCTCACAAAGGACGACTGGGGCGCGGGTAAGCCATCCAAAATTATTCCCAACGGCAAGCGCACGTTGATCGCCGTTGTATTTTTCTTCTGTAGATTTCGCATGCTTTTCTTGCTACTTCAATCGGGCTGCTCTGCATTCTGCTTGCGCTTAAAAAGGGGCGCAAGGGAAAGACTGGACGCTTGTTGCGTGCCTCCCCAATTTCTAAAGAGAGAATACTCCCCAACGGATGACCTCTCATTTTCTGGTCAGGCGGGGTTTTGAAGGTGCAAGCGGTTTTTTAGGGTAAAGTTTTCGTGACTAAACCAGAACTTGTTTACTCGACGGAGAAACAAAAGATCAATCAAACGCAAAAACGCGCCCGAGTGAGGCACACCAAAGATTACGCTCTCTTCAATCAAACCGGGGAAAAGTCGTTTTCCCTTCCCGATGCAGGAACGTGTCCTGCCCTGTTCGCCCAGAAAGGATACCTCAATGAAACGTCTTTCGCTCTCCGCGCTTTCCGCTTTTTCTCTTTCCGCCCTGCTCTTTACTTCAACTTCAGCAGAAGCGCAGGTCTCCGCCGTTCCCGCCGCGATGAACTTCCAGGGACGGCTGGCAAAACCTGACGGCACTCCCGTCTCCAACGGAACCTACTCCGTTCTCTTTTCCCTTTACGATGCCCTCAGCGGAGGCAACCTCAAGTGGAGCCAGACCGTCAATCCCGTCACCGTCCGAAACGGAACGTTTGCCGTCAATCTCTCCGGGTTTCCCGCCGGAACCTTTAACGGCAACCTCTGGCTGGAAATCAAGATCGGAAGCAATGCTGCCCTCACGCCCCGTCAGCCGCTCGTTTCCGTCGCCTATGCCCTCAAAGCCGACAGCGTGAAGGATGGCGCAATCACCTCCGCCTCCATCGCCGACGGAAGCATCACCGCAACAAAACTCGCTTCGGGCGCGATCACCTCGGCTTCACTCAATCCTCTTGCCTGGCTCCTCACTGGAAATTCCGGCGTGACTTCGGGCTTTCTTGGCACAACGGACACCAATCCGCTCGAAATTCGTGTGAACAACCGCCGTGCTGTGCGCTACAGTTACGCGGAAAACACGACCTCGGCGTATCGCGGCATCAATGTGCTGGGGGGAAGCGACATCAACACGATTGGGGCAGGAGTGGTTGGTGCAACGATTGCCGGGGGAGGACTGGATTCATTTACGGGAACGGACTTTCCCAATACGGTGACAGGCAGTTACGGCACGATAGGTGGCGGCTTCGGCAACACCGCCATTGGTGTGGGTTCAACAGTGGGCGGCGGAACCTATGGCACTGCCTCCAACGGTGCGACAGTAGGCGGCGGTTACCAAAACATAGCAAGCGGTAGCTCCTATGCAACGGTGGCAGGAGGTCTCTACAATACCGCGAGTGGATACGCAGCCACCGTTCCCGGCGGCTACTTCAATCAAGCGGGGGGTGCTTTCTCTTTTGCGGCGGGAGTGAATGCCCAGGCTCTCCACGATGGGGCTTTCGTCTGGGCGGATAATCAATCCGGAAACTTCTCGTCCACCGGCGTCAATCAGTTCTGTGTTCGGGCAACGGGCGGGATCATCGCTGAAGCCAATGGCTCTTTTCCCTTCTATACCTCAGCAACCTCTGGAGAAAAAAACCGTTACCTGGATCTTCTTAATAGCCCGCTCTCTCCTTCAGCCTCCGGCTTAAAGGCAGGCGGCATTCTCTGCGCTGACTCGTATGATTACGCCAGTCCCGGCAAAAACGATATGATCGTGAAAGGAAATCTCACCACCGGAGATACCATTGACGCCCGGAAATACCTCCTCGTCGGCGGAGCCCACACCTCCAGCGATGGTCTTTACGTCGCCAATTTCAGTGGCAGCACAATCACCTATGGAAACTCCCTGGCTTACGGCTTTTACGCAATCTCCGACGCTCGCTATAAGAAGAACATCGTCCCGCTTGGCAATGCCCTCGACCAGGTGCTCGCCCTGCGCGGCGTCTCCTACAACTGGAACAAAGAGAAGTTTCCCGACCAGAAATTCGGAGACGGAAAGCAAATGGGCTTTCTCGCGCAGGAGGTAGAGCAAATCTTCCCTGAACTCGTCCAGACCGATGCGAACGGCTACAAATCGGTGAACTACGTCGGCGTCGTTCCCGTCCTTGTCGAAGCCGTCAAATCTCAGCAAAAGAAGATTGACGTGCTTACCGCAAAGATGGGGGAAGTCGATGCCCTCAAAGCAAAGAACGCCTCGCTCGAGGCGGATAATGCCATGATCAAAGCGAAACTTGCTGCCCTTGCCGACGCGGTGAAGCGCATCCAGAGAGACCGTCCCTGAAAGGCGAACACCGAAGGTCGTGTTCGCTCTCTCAACTTCAATCGGGAAAGAAGTTATTTTCCCCTTTCCGTCGCAGGCACTTGTCCTGCTCTTTTCGCTTAGAAAGGAAACCTCGATGAAACGTCTTTCGCTCTCCGCGCTCTTTGCCCTCCCTACCCTCCTTTCCCTCTCGATTTCGGCAGGGGCGCAGGTCTCTGCCGTTCCCGCCGCGATGAACTTTCAGGGACGCCTCGCCAAACCCGACGGCACTCCCGTTGCGGATGGCACTTACAACGTCCAGTTTTCCGTCTACAACGCGCTCACGGGCGGCACGCTTCTCTGGCAGAGGAGTGTCACCGGGATCCCCGTCAAGAACGGTGTTTTCTCCACACGCCTCAACTTTTCCAGCGGCTACCAGAACGGCGCAACGCAAGCCAGTCTCTTCGCGGCGAGCAATGTCTACCTTGATCTGAGCCTCAACGGTGGGGCTTCGCTCGTTCCGCGCCAGTCGCTCGTCTCCGTCGCCTACGCCATGAAAGCCGACAGCGTAAAGGATGGCGCGATCACCAACGACAGCGTCGCCAACGGAACACTCACCGCCTCCAAGTTCGCTGGCGGGGCTCTTTCTCCAGGCGGCGCGGCGGGGGGGAGCCTCACCGGAACCTATCCCAATCCCGGCATCGCCAGCGACGCAATCACCCATTCCCAACTCGCCAGCGATCCTGCCTCCCTCAATGATGTCAGCGGGGGCTACGCCTATCTGACCGACAACGAGTATCTCGATGCATCCAGTCAAAGCAACACGAGCCTTACCACCGGTTTTGCCTGGCAGTCTTTCACGGCGGAGACCAACGGTTACCTTCGTTCGATTGGGATTTATTGCGGAACCAACGGCGGGGCGTCAGTCAATGTGACGTTCAGTCTGTACAACGGAGAGGGCCTCGGCGGAAGCGTTCTCTCATCGCAAACCGTTTCCGTGACGGGCACCAACGGGATTAATTATTTTTCTCTCCCAATGCCCCTTCTGCTCTCAAAAGGGACGAAATACACCTGGTATCTCGGTAACAACTCCGCCCTGAAGATCGGGTATGGCACAGGTAACCCTTATCCTGGTGGCACGGCTGACTTTGGCACAGGATACGACTACGACTTCTCTAACTATATGTCCCTCAATCCCAGGTATAGCCGGTTGCAGGCTTCGGTTGAGGGAGCTTTTGCCGCAGTTACCGCTTCTAACAGCTATACTGACGGGGTCAGAGCGTCTGCCTCTCGTCCCGGCTACGCCGCAATTTATGGCTACAACGGGGGCCTCAGTAGCGTTTATGCAGGCAGGTTTGATGGACCCGTTCTGATCCAGGGCAATCTGCAAGTCTCAGGAACGCTTTCCAAGTCGGCAGGTTCCTTTAAGATCGATCACCCGCTCGATCCCGCGAACAAAACGCTTTCCCACTCTTTTGTCGAGTCCCCGGATATGATGAACCTCTACAACGGCAATATCGTCACTGACGCGAAAGGTCATGCTGTTGTCACCCTTCCACAGTGGTTTTCCGCACTCAACAAGGACTTCCGCTACGGGTTAACGGTAATCGGCGAGTTCGCGCAGGCGATTGTCGAGAAGAAAATCGTGAACAACCGTTTCGTGATTCGCACGAGCAAACCGCACATTGAGGTTTCGTGGCAGGTGACGGGCATTCGCAACGATGCTTACGCAAAGGCGCATCGCATCCCGGTCGAAGAGAACAAAACAAAAGAAAGTCGCGGCACTTACCTTTTCGCCGACGGCTTTGCCCCCGCAAAAGTCGGCAAAAAATAGGGGCAGAGCTTGCCCTGCTCCTTAAGAGCCGATGCGAATTAAGGTCTACCCTTCGGGGCAGTCATGGCCTTTGGGTTCTCGCCCAGGTCGGTTCCTTCCTTGGAACCGACCGACCTGCCTCGGTGGCTCGTTTGGCTTGGCTCGGTTTACACCAGACGGAACTTTCCGGACGCGCGATAGTTGAGCAGTCCGCTCACGATGCAGAACTGGTCTTCATGCGCTTCCTGTCGTCCCCGGTACAGATGGCCCAGGATGCCGAAAGCTTTCAGCCGAGCAAAGTGATGCTCCACCCGGATGCGCAGGACCGACAGCAGATGATTGTACGCTCGTCCGAAGGCCGTCATCGCGTGCCCTCGCTTGCGCTTGACCGGAGCCTGCACGTTGCGCTCCGAATGTCTGCGCTCGGTTCCTTCGTAGCCTTTGTCCAGGCGGATGGGCACGTCAGGAGGGATCTGAGGCAATACTCCCGACGCTCCCAAGAGCATGCTGTCATGCAGGCAACTGGGAAGACCGCCGAACACATGAAGGATTTGAGTGCGAGTGGCCACAATCTGAGTTTTGATCGTGTGATCGTGCTGCTTGCCACTGTACGCCTGCTTGCGCTTATGCTTATCGGTCGGCTGAGGAACTGGCTGCTCGGTGGCATCGATGAGGACTTCTGTCAGTTCCGGATAGACCCGCAGCAACTCAGAAAGCGTATTGATCCGGCGAGGCTTCTTCGCCGCCGGTTTCTCAGGCTCCGAGGGATCGAGCTTCTCCTCCTGCGCCGATTGGCGTAAGGGAGCGTCTCGCAAAGGAACGGGCAACACCTCCAGCAGAACTGGTAGCAGGCGGTCGTTGAGTTCACGGCAGACGTTGCTCTGATCCAGGTCGAACAGGAACGACAGTAAACTCTGGCTGACGTACAGACGCAGGTAGATCAAGCCCATCAGCAGGCGTTCGGGCAGGTCGAGCGCACCAGGTCGTCCGGCTCCCGGCTGTCGCTGTCGCTCGGGGAACTGGCTCCTCTGGCGCTGGGCCGCTTCGTAGGCGGGAGCGACTTCGGCGAGCAGACGGTCGAACTCAGAAACGTTCAGTCCGGTAAAGGCGCGAAACTGATGCGGCTTGCGCCGAAGCTTGGCGACGGTGATCATAAACCTAATCTACCCTATTTCGCATTGGCTCTTTAGAAGGTGTTATGGACTTTTGAGGATTGGCTGTGCCTTGACGAGCATGAGGATGGCAAACACGACGAAATGCATCCCCACCAGCGTTTCTTCGAGGCGTTCGTAGTCTTTTGCCAACCGCCGAAACCGTGCCGCCCACGCAAAACTACGCTCGACCACCCACCGACGCGGTAGCAGGACGAACCCTTTCTTCGCTTCGGGCAAGGAAACGATCTGCAATTCGATCCCGTGTGCCTCGGCGGCTTGTTTGGGCGTCTCGCCTGTGTAGCCTCCATCGGCAAAGGCGGTCTCAACCGTTTCGCCCGTTGCCTTCTGGATCGCTTCAGCGAGTTCGCCCACCTGCGCTCGCTCCTGCTCGTTGGCGGGAGTGACCGTTGCGGCTAACAGATTGCCCAGCGTATCTACCGCCAGATGGACTTTGGCTAATTTTGCCCATCCCCCGAAAATGTACAATAGCGCGGTGATGAGCGTGTCGTTTTAGCCCGTTCCCTTAACTTTTCCGCTGGGTTCACTCTCCGCTGTACGAATGTACTTGTAATAGGTATTGCGGCAGACCCCCAATATCTGGCAGATCTCGGAAACTGAGCGGGAGGTATCGTTTTTCAGGGCCATCGCCGCCTTCTGTTTGTTGGGGTCCATCACTCCCTTCGGACGCCCTCCCTTTCTTCCTCTCGCCCGTGCCGCCGACAATCCGGCATTCGTTCGCTCTCGGATGAGATCACGCTCGAACTCGGCGAGGGAGGCGAAGATGTGGAAAATCAGTTTGCCACCACTCGTTGTTGTATCAATACTTTCCTGCAGGCTCTTGAAACCGACTTCCCGCGTCATCAGGTCACGCACCGTTTCGACCAGATGCGGCAAGGAGCGTCCCAATCGGTCCAGTTTCCAGACGACCAGCGTATCGCCCTTCCGACATTCTTTCAATGCCTCCTTCAATCCCGGACGTTCTGCCTTCGCGCCGCTGGCAGTATCGGTAAAGAGACGTTCGCACCCGGTAGCCTCCAGCGCATCCTTCTGTAGGTCGAGGTTCTGATCGGTGGTCGAAACTCGCGCATAGCCAACAAGCATGGTATAGCCCCTTCTTTTTCGTAGATTGGAGCATTTGTACCACGAAATCCGCCTTGCGTCAATCTTTCTGGCATGTAGAAACCGTAGACCACTTTTGTGGTATGCTAGCAGCCATCCAAACGGGTAAAAACGAAATTTTTCTCTTGCCCATCGCCTATCCCACGAAAACGTTCGTTTTCTTGAACACAGACACAACGGACATTTTGCTACCGCCGTAGACGTAGAGATTTAGATGACTACCGATTCACACCGCCTGTCTATTCTTACCAATAGAGAAATCGAGGAACTGTATGGACTGCCGCAGTTTACGCCAGAGGAACGATCTCTCTATTTCGACTTGAGTCACGCAGAGCGCGAAGCTGTCGCAGCCTCGCGCACCCCTTCGACTGCAGCGCATTTGATCCTGCAAATAGGATACTTTAAGGCCAGCAAACAGCTCTTCGCCTACGAAAGGGAAGCGGTGCGCGATGACCTCCGTTATATCCTCGAACGCCATTTTCCAGGCAGAGACCTGACCTCTCTCAAAATGCCGTTCCGACATACCCGTCTCGAACAACAACGCCTGATTCTCAGACTCTTTGACTATCGCCTTTGCGACGCTTCCGCCAGAGACGAAATGGAGCAAAACGCGCAACGTTGCGCGATGTTATCTACCCAGCCGATTTATATTTTGCGTGAAATGCTACAGTACCTGAACCAGCAACGCCTTGTCGCCCCGGTCTACACGGCGCTACAAGATATGATCGGGCGAGTGATTACGAGTGAAATCAACCGGATAACGCTTTTGCTGGAAAAAGCGCTTTCCCCCGCTCTGGAACAGCAGTTAAATGACCTGTTGCACGCTGAAGAGGGAATGTATCGGATTAGCGCCTTCAAGCATGAGCCCAGGGACTTCAGCTACAAACAGTTACGGCAGGAAGTGGAACGCCGGAACGTCTTCCAGCCTCTCAGCGCGTTTGCCAAAACCTTTCTGGCGACGGCAGGCATCTCCAGTGAGAGCGCAAAGTATTACGCCTCGCTGGTCCAGTTCTATACCGTCTATAAACTCCAGCGCATGGCACCTCTTACGGCGCGGCTCTATCTGCTTTGCTTCGCTTTCTATCGCTTCCGCCAAATCAACGACAATCTCATCGAAGCGTTCATCTACTGGGTAGACCACTATGAGGAGCAAGCCAAGATCGCGGCGGAACAGGCACTGCGGCAAGCCCTGTCGGACGCAGCTGCCAACCTTGGTGCCGCTGGTCAAGTACTCCGCTTGTTTATCGATCCTGCCATTGCTGAGGACACGCCCTTTGGAAGAGTAAAAGAACAGGCGTTTTCACTGCTCGCCCCAGAACAATTCCCCTCGGTTGCCGACTATATGCGCCAGGTCGATTTCGACAAGGTGGGCTTTCAGTGGGCTTACTATACGAAGCTTTCCCTCACGTTCAAACGCAATCTGCGCCATCTTTTTTGGGGTATGGAACTGGCTGGTCGTGTCGAAGATGCGCCTCTTCTCGAAGCCATCGGCCTGCTGCAAGAACTACTCCGGCAGGCGAAATCGCCACGGCAGGCACCCGCATCGACATTTCCTGTTGCCATCATCCCCAAAAGCCTGCAACGCTACCTGTTCACCTCGGAGATGGGCCAGGAAAAGCGTTTGGAAGTGGACCGCTACGAATTTTTGCTCTATCGCCTGTTGCGAAATGCACTCGAAGCGGGAGATATCTTTGTCCTGGACAGTAACGAATTTCGCCGTTTCGAGGACGATCTCATTGGCGACACACGCTGGAAGGACAAAGAGACGATCTTGTGCGAGATTGACGCCCCTCTTCTGCTGACGCCGATCAAGGAAACTTTGCAGACGTTGCAGGATGAATTGAAAACCAGCTTCCAGACCGTCAACAAACGAATTGCTAATGGCGAGAACAAACACATCAAGTTTCATGGGGCCGCAAAGAAGCGTCGCTGGACGCTGATCTATCCGGGCGAAGAAGAGACCGTCAACAATCCCTTTTATCGCCAGCTGCCAGGAATAGGCATTGCCGATCTGTTGTGGTTCGTGACCGAAAAGACGAGCTTTTTGCGGGCTTTTACGCACGTCCTGAATCGTTTCGCCCAACAAGCCCCCGATCCGCATGACCTTCTGGCGTGTCTGGCGGCTCTGGGAACTAATATGGGACTGGGAAAAATGACGGAGGTATCAAGCCTCAACTATACCGCCCTGGAGACGACCGCTCGCAATTATCTGCGGCCAGAGACCCTTCACGCAGCCAACGATATCCTCAGTAACGCAATTGCCGGGTTAGCGGTATTCCCTCTTTACAATATCGAGGAGGCGATCCATTCCAGCAGTGATGGACAGCGCATGGAAACCCAGATTGACACGATCAATGCTCGCCACTCTCCTAAATACTTCGGATTGAAGAAAGGCGTGAGCAGTTACACCCTGATCGCCAATCATGTTCCCGTCAATGCCAGGATCATCGGAACGCACGAGCATGAGAGCCACTACGTTTTCGATCTCCTGTACCATAATACGTCCGACATCCGGCCCGAAAAGCACTCCACGGACACCCACGGCACCAATCAGGTCAACTTTTTCCTCCTGCACACTTTTGGCTATCGTTTTGCTCCGCGCTACCGGGATATTCACAAGAAAATCGACGATCTGGTCGGTTTTGAGCTTTCCGCTCCCGACGATAAAAACCTCATAAGGCCCACGCGCAAAGTAAACGTTGAGTTGATAGAACGGGAATGGCCCAATATCCAGCGTATCTTGGCCTCCTTGGCGCAGAAGGAAGTGACGCAGGCGACCATCGTTCGCAAACTCAGCAGTTATGTTCGGCAGAACGGAACCAAAAAAGCTCTTTGGGAAGTGGAGAACCTCTATCGCACCCTCTATATCCTGGAACTCATTGATGATGTGCAGTTGCGTCAGAATGTGCAGGCCGCGCTCAATCGCGGGGAGGCCTATCACCGTTTACGCCGAGCGGTGGCGTACGTAAACGGAGGCAAGTTCCGTGTGAAGACTGAAGCCGAGCAACAGATATGGAACGAATGTTCCCGTCTTCTGGCGAACGCGATCATCTACTACAACAGCGTCTTACTGTCGGGGGTCTATGAACAAAAGCGGGCGGCAAAGGATAATGAGGCGATTGCAATCCTACGTCGCAGATCGCCCGTCGCCTGGCAGCACATCAATTTGTTCGGGGCCATGGACTTCCGTTCCATGACCTCCCCTGTTGACATTGAGGCACTGGTGGCTCGCTACGCTGACCCTGAGTTTTGGAACCAGTCATTACAATCTGAAGTTGAGATACTGTTTAGCTAATTGTACATTTTCGGGGGATGGGCAAAATTAGCCACTTTGCTTCCCTTTTTGCGCTTGGCTCCGTCGTAGCCCGCTCGGTGTCCGCTTTCAGGCGTGGATTGCAACGTTCGTCCGTCGAGGATCGCGGCAGTCGGTTCGGGAGCGCGTCCCTGAGCGGTTCGCAACAGGTGGCGCAGGTCGGACACGATCTCCTCGAAGCAACCCGCCTTGAGCCAGCGCATCGTTTGTTGGTAGACGCTGTACCAGGGGGGCAGATCATGAGGCAGGTAACGCCATGCTGATCCGGTGCGAGCGAGCCAGCGTAATCCATTGAAGACTTCGCGAAGCGAGTGATCGCGTTGGGGGGCGTCTTCTTTCATCAGGGTGAGGTAAGGGGCGACAAACGCCCATTCCTCATCGCTGACATCACTGGGATAGGGAGTGCGAGATAAAAGTTCCATACATTAACTTACGCACCCTTACCTACCCAAAGTTCATAACACCTTCTAGAGAACAATGAAAATGAGATACCAAATGATCCCTGTAGCTCTTGCGGCGGGTGCGCTGTTTCTGACGGGGACCGCGCACGCCGCCGATCTGTATGTCTCCGCAACCGGCAACGATACCAACGCAGGAAAATCCGCCGCGTCCGCGTTTCGCACCCTGAAAAAAGCGGCTGACGTGGTGGAACCGGGTGGTTCACCTCAACACGTTGATAGAGCACCACAGAAACCAAGGGGAACAAACGGCTCTGGGACAATGCTTACGCTTTGCCTGCGAAATCCAAAACCACCTGGGAGGCTATGAGGAGGCACTTGTTTGTGTCGAGGAGGCTGTGACGATTCGGTGCAAACAATACCCTTGCACCGCGACGCTCGCAGACGCTCTGTTCTGGCAAGGAGCCACGTTGTTACGATTGCAACGTTCCGACGAGGCATTCGATTGCTTGAGCGCGGCTCTGTCATTATGGGAGAAGACGGGAGACAAAACTGGGCAGGGATTTTGTTTGCGCCTCCTTGGAAAAATTCGTGTTGAGCAAGGACTGTTTGCGGAGGGCAGAGCGCACATGGAATATGCCATCCTGCTTCATGAAAGTAGGGGAGGACGTGCCAGCCGCCTGGCGGCATTAGAAGCTTTAGCAGAAGCGTTCTTTATTGAGGAACGCTTTATCAAGGCGCAAGAGATTTACTGTGAGTGTTTGAAAGAAGCGCAAGAGATGGGGTAAGCAGAAGTAAGGGCTTGCTTCGATAGCCCCGGTCTCCGAGTGCCAGTCCCCCATTGACTTCGGCGCAAAGAGGGGACACCACCTCGCTGTCTTTGTCACTCACATTCGCCGAGGTGAGCAGCACGTTGAGGATGCCGCCGTTTTTGTGCATCAGGACATGGAGTTTAAACCCGAAATACCACCCGACACTGTTCTTGCCGAAGTAGGCTCCGTCCTCGCGCAAAAGACGTACTCGCCCGTGTCGCATTTGCAGAGCGGGATCGGCTTGCTATCAAGGAGGTAAACTCGAGCAGGCATCGAGTGATGCGCCAGAGCAAGACCTACCAGCACCGCGACAAACAGATAGGTCTGTTTGAGAGTCAAAATGCGAAAGGTACAGAGCGAGGATTGAGGACTGCCAACAGGAGCAGAACCGTTAAAAACGAGAACCCTATCAATCGTGATCACCAAGGATTCTTTTTCTGGCATAAGCGCGATGCCGACGGGGACTTTTTTTACTTAACGTAGATTCTTACATCACTCTTTTTAAGATTTGATGGAAATCGACCATCGCCTTCTTATCCCTCTCGAACAACTCTGCGGTCGGTGTCAGCACCCGTTGTCGCACCTCAAATGGGTTCTCCTTCGACCAGGGACTTCCCACTGTCTCCATTACCGGCGTAAACCCCCGACAGCAACGCTCCGCCTGACTTTTGTAAGGCCAGAAATGATGTCCCCCGGAGCAACGGTATTTCGGCGGAGGAATTTCTTCCAGGGAAACCATCTCGTGATCGCCGCAACAGTTTCGGGCTTCTGCCTCCAGGTTTTCGGGCCAGAAGTGTTTGCCGCTCATGCAGGAAACCCATTGTTGGTTTTGTCCCTGTGTCATTGCTTCTCTCTTCCGTCCATTGTAGACGTTTGCTTCAGTCTCTTTTAGAGTTTAGGGCGTGGTCGAAACTGATGCCGTAATCGTGATTTATCTACCGGGGTCAGTTTCGTTTCCTCCAGAGTAGGCCCCTCGTTAGAAGAGGTCGAGGGCAAAGCCGCCCGGCCCAATCGCTCCGCCGCCTCCGCTCTCGAAACCCACCTTCCCTGGCTTTTCCAATGTTCCGGCTCACCATGCCTTCCGGGACCCGAACCCAGATGATGGAGGTCAACCTGAAAAAGTTTTCCATCCGGTTGCCGCTCAAGATAAATGAGTTGAGAGGTGGACACAATTCCATAGGTGGTTTGCATCCATTTGACGATCTCTTCCCTCTTCTTGCGAAGTTGCGGCATTTTCTCGGCGTTGGTCGTTAAGATCAGCGTGTGTTCCCCCGCCGCCTCTACGTGCGTCCCCTGAACTTTCAACGCTTCCCTGTCGCGTCCCACCAACGTAATTTCCTGGTCGCTCAGATGAATCCGCATCGCTCTGTTCCTTCCTTGTCTTCACCCGCAAAGCGTTCCCTTTTCCCCTTTTCAGTCAAAGGAAACTTTCTACTGAAACCCTCCACTCACCCAGAACAGAATCAAACCGATTCCGCCTACGACCAGGAGAATGCGAAGCCCGCGCTTGATATCGGGCGCGAAAAAAGAAGGCACCTGAAATCGGGAAGCCTCCCAGACGGGTTTTGCTCCGATACCGACTTCGGGGCGGAGATTGGTTTTCATGTTGATCTTCCTTTCATTCACCAATCCCTGCCCTCCTGAATCGCAGGGGCAGAAAGGGCAGGGCTTGAGTTATTCTAGCCGAGGCGAGGTAAACGGTGACGTTGCTGGCGTCGGGAACGACCGAGGGCAAAACGTTTTGCCTGCTGCAAGACGGCTTTTACCTCTTGCTCCATCCGGGTCACGATTTGAGACAGGGGGAGCGATGGTACGACCGTAGGCAATTGTGCCCCTCCCAGGTATTGCTGGACTCTTTCCTCACGGAAGAGGGTTGCAGGTGGTTTTCCTGCTCCGCTTCGGGAGGACGCCGAGGGTTCGGGTGTCCTCGAAGACAGGTCCCGTTGAACGACGCCGTTGTCTCTTCGCTCAAAATAAAGGAGTTGGGGGAGTTTTAGTCCGTACTCCTGACAGAGCAGTTGCGCGAACAGCTCGGTATGCTTCTCCAGTCGAGCGCGGTGTTCATCCGAAACCGTGACGACTACGACGTGTTGCCCCTGCGCTTCGACATGGGAAAGTGCCGCCTGAAAGCCGATTCCGTCGGTTCCCCGAACGATCAGTTGACGATTGTTGCTGTGGAGGATCATCTTTCTTTTTCCCTTGTGGAAGGGGTCAGGACTGCGCCCGCCCCACATTCCAGATTGAAACCGGTTCGGTCGTTTGTGCACCCAGGTCCCAGATTTGAGCGGCACTCGGGTCAGGAGGCGGTACCATTGGGGACAGACTCACAGGCACACTCACCGGGGGAGGAGGTAAGCCCGAAGGCAGAGCCGCCGGAGCTACCGGGAGACTTCCGGGAGGAGGAACAAACGGTCCCCTCGGTGAGACCGGAACCGCAGGGGTAGTCTGCGTTGTCATCGTCAGGGTGGGCGCGGGTGAGGTCGCCCCTACCGTTGTCGTTAAGGAGGGGACGGGCGAGGTCGGAGGCATCACAGGCGAGGGATTCCCTCCCGTGTTTTGTGTTGCGGAAGGGAGAGCCGCGGACGGAGCAGGAGAGCCGCCCGAAGCCACGGAGGGAATTGTGCCCGCCCCCGAAGAAACCGGGGACAGTGGAGCCGGAGAAAGACCCAGCAGAGCCTCTATCTCTGCGGTAGTGACCGTCGGGCTTTGCTGGTCCGGGCCCCGTTCTTTCGCTTCCCAATCCGAGTTGGGTGCCAGCGTCACTCCGTTGAAAAGCCATTTGCGGGGTAGCGTGTCCCGAAAGGCAAGCGGTGGGTCTCCCACGGGAATGGCGAAATACCCGGTCAGTCCGTAACTAGGGTCTGCACGCGGAATGGCCAGAAACTCAGACGGGAGAACGGTCCATCGCTCCTGATTCTGAACGCTTTTGGTCGTGGACGTGCCGGGTCTGGAAGGGTCGCGTGAAGTGGAAGTGGTTTCGACTTGGGCCTCGTGCTTTCCGAAAAACTGGGCAGCCCACTCCGCGTTGGCTCCATCCTCTGCACGAAGCAGAGCTTTCGTCGAGCACAGAGCGATGAGGCGATCCGCCCCGTATTGACCAAACTCATCGCGCAAAGAGGCAATGTTCTGGAACGCCAGCGCACAACACACCTGTCTACTTCTCCCCTGCTCTAATAGTAGATGCAATTCTTGCGCGCTCGTCTTTCCTCCGAGACTCGCCAGTTCATCCATGATGATCCAGGTGCGCCGCTCCGGGGTCTCCAGTTTCGACAGCAGGCAACGTTTCGCCAACCCCAGCAAAACCCGATTGATGGCGTCCATGGCCCCTTCACATTCGAGACGTTTGCGAATAATCACGATACTTTCCGATTCGTTCCATTCCCTCAGACTGACCGCATGAGAGGCGTGGTCCCAGAGCGACGCGACCACGGAATAATCGTTGAGGCGGTTGGCAAAGCTGGCCATAAGATTTCCCCAGGTCTCACCCGAGTCAAGGTAGAGGGAGAGAAGGTCCTGTCCGCGTTGTGACCCTTCTAGAAACGAAATCAGGCGGTCTGGAGAACTCAGGATGAAAATCAGATGACTGAACCGCCATTGCCCCGGCAAAGACAGATGTAACATCAGGATCACCAAGCCAGCAAGAGTTTGCATCCCTTCCGAAAAAAAAGGTTGGTGCTCGCCCGCCTGCTTGGGAAACAGAAGGCGGGCAATCTGATTGGCACTGGCTTCGTCGATGACATCTCCCGCAATATCCCAGCGTACCCCCTCCTCCAGAAACGGGTCGAAGGTAAAGACGGTTTGATAAGATTGCCTAAGCCCCAACACGATCGAAAGCAAATCTCCTTTGCCATCGTAGACAAGGGCCCGATGTCCCTTCCCCCTCCCAATTTCAGGGAACACGGACTGCATCAACAGCCGCAAAATGAGTGTTTTGCCGCTTCCCGAACCCCCTCCTATGAGGTAGTGCTGATTTGCCAGGGACAGGGGAACCCGAAACCGTCCCCAGACAAAGGTCGCGCGCTCGTTTTGCCAGGGCGAAAGTCGTCTCCGCACCTCCCATAGGGTGGACAGGCGCAACCCGCGCAGGTGGCGATACCGCACCCGGGGACCTCCGCCCCCCAGCACCAGCAAGCCCACGAAAACCAACAAATAGGTCACTTCCATCCTGTACTCTCCTTATTTGCACCGGGCTTTTCTTCCGGTGGGTCTTTCTCCTCTTCTTCGCACTTCACCGGGGGCGGTGGGGGCGTATCGCGCGGCTTTGGGACGGGCGCGGAGCAACAGGGGTCGGAGGCGACAGCGTTTCCCTTTCCGTCGGTCTTACGGTGGTTTCCGCGTTTTTAGGGATCACCGAAACCACATGGGTCGTCGTGGTCGCCTCTGGGAACTCTCCTGTATCGGTGGGGAAGAGCATCTGCGGAATCGTTGTTTCAGTCCTTCCGGGGGGAATGACTCCCTCGGAAACCGGGAGGTCAAGAGCCATCTCCTTTTGTCGGGAGGTTTCCATCCCCCGAAGCAACGCTTCCGCCGCTTCGCCTGCGGTTTCCCGATCCGCATAAAGACAGGTCTCTCCCTTGGCTCGACTCATCTGCACGTAGGTCAACTCGCAGCTTTGCAGAGAGGCATCCGCCAGAACAAAGGCTCGCTCTACCGTTTGCCCCTGGGCTCCATGTGAAGTCGAGGCATAACCCAGAGCGAGGGCTTTGTAGTGATTGAGTCCCAGCGAAACCACTCGACCGCGTTTGCCTGCCTCCCCCTCTAGCCGAATGCGAGCGACGTTTCGGATCGGGTCGAGGGAGAGAAGCGTTCCTGTCATCCCGTTCCGCACCCCGTAAAGCTTTGAGTTTTGCGTCAGTCGCACCCGGTCTCCCAGATAAAACCGCTCCCCGGCAATCTGAAAGGGAAGGAAACCCAGAACCCCGGCTTTTTTGCGCCTTTCCTGAGCCATGCGGTTCAATAAGTCCCGGTCCTGCCGGGTTCCGGTCAGAATTAACCCCTCGTGGGGACAGGCAATCCCCCTCGTACTCCAATCGTTGATGAGTTGCAGTGCCGCTTCCATTCGGGTCGTGGACAGCGTAAATAGTCCCCGCTTGACGTACTCTTGAAGGGCAGTACGAGCCTCTCCCCTGGCAAACTGTCCGACCGCCTCACGCGCCCACTCCTCACGCTGGCGGAGGATCTGGGTTAATTGTGCGGCTCCCAGCCGTTTCTGGAGGGCCTGAAACACTCCCCCCGCCTCAATGGATTGCAGTTGAGCGGCGTCTCCCACAAGCACCAGTTTCGCTCCGGCTTTTTCGACGGCAGTGAACAGGGTGTTCAGGAGGTGCGTTCCCGCCATACTGACCTCATCCACGACGAGCACCGTCTTTGGGTCGAGGGTCATTCGCTCCGGCGGTCCCCAGGTCTTTTTGCCTTGGAGGGCGCGGGTCAGTTGCCACAGATGATGCCCGACCGTTTGAACCCAGTGGTGATCCAGGTCCATGAGGAGGCGAGCCAGTGTTGCACTTTCGATGCCGGAGCCCTCCTGCAATCCCTGCGCGGCTTTTCCTGACAGAGCCGCGCCCAACACCCGGTAGCCGGAACGATTCCACGCTTCCCGTGCGGCGTCCAGAAAAAACGTTTTTCCGGTTCCGGCCAGTCCCGACACGAGGTGAAGGCTCCCCGAAGTCTGGGTGATATGTTCCAGAGCGGCACGTTGTTCCTCACTGAGTTGAACCGCAATTCCCTGACGTTCCGAGGCGTTTTGCTCCGCCCATCGGGAAGCCTGCGAAACGATTTCTGGGTCCAACCCCGCCCGTTTGGAACGATGCAACCGCTCGGCAACCGTGAGCACACTCGTTTCCAGTGCAATCATTTCGCGGGTGGTGTAGCGGTCTTCGGAGACCCTGACGAGTTCCGGGTCGGTTTCCAGAAACGTCTTCATTTTCGTACAAAGGTCCGGTCCCGTCAGCCCTGTTCCCGGTGCGAGCTCCGCCGCCTGACGCAGTAACTGCCGCGCCTTGAAATGGCTTTCTCCTTCCATCAGGGTTTTGACCGCCTCTTCAAATAAAGGGGTTGTATCAACAGGGGAGAGACGTTCCTGTCCGAGCAGAGCCCGAACTTGGGGTTCACTAAACCCGAAGGCGCGTCCCGTGACCTTCCATTCCCTCAGCAGTTCCTCCCGGCTTTTTTCGGCTTTGGCTTTGCGGGTTGCCAGGGTAACTGCCGCGGCCCCTGCCGCCGACACAATGCCGCGTGCCCGCATCACTTTCTCGATCTGAACCCGCCGTTTCGAGAACTCCCGGCAGAGGGGTTCGGGAACGCCCCTCACACGGAAAAAGCGTCCCTGTCGCTCGACTTTGAGGCCTAGTTTCTCCCCTAACCCGGACGCCAGATGAGCGCGATACAGGGCCCCGGCGGTCATTTTGTGGAGGTAGAGTTCCCGGCTCACCAGCGTTCCGAGCGTTCCATCCGCTCGAACCCCCGCATTCAAAACCAGGGCATGGGTGTGCAGGGCAGGGTCCCCGGCGCGGCTGGCTCCGTGTTCAAACGCGGCGACCACCAGTCCCACCGGTTCGCGCTCTTTCCCTCCCCTTCCCCGACGGGTCCAACCCGCCTCCGCTTCGAGATAACCGAGAGCGGCGTTGACGGCGTCAGCATGAAGGGCTTCGATCTGAGCGCGTGTGGTTTCGTCTGCCTGGCTCCACAAAACGGAGACACTTTTGTCCGCGGAAAAGGTTAAATCCCAACCTTTTTGCCGGTTCAGTTTCCCAGCATTTTGCACCTGATTTGCCCCTTCTGGAGCCCTTCCTTCCAGGAGCAACTGGAATTCCTTTGGTCGGACCTCACCCGTCAGGTGCAAATGCGTGGCTCCCTTTCCTAGCCAGAGACCGGGGGGTTCCTGCCCTCTTTGATAGTAGCCTTCCTGTCGGGAGAGATTTAAATAATAGTCACTTGCTGTCAGAACGCCGAGAGAGAGCATGGCTTATCCCCTCCCCGTTCGGGCCTGTCTCAGCCGTTCTTCGACCCACGCCTGCGCCTCCGGAGGCTTAACCGCTCCGCCTCCTGCGAGAACGAGCAGGGCTTCCAGGGCGGTGGCGAAATCGCCCCTTAGAAAGGCGATCTCGTCCTGCAAGGTCTTCAGACCTTCTTCCAATCGTTCGCGGTGTTCGTCCTCCAGATAGGCGATGATCGTCTGACGCGCAAATTCCCCGTGACTGACCTGCCCGTTGTTCGAAAGCCGGGTCAGCTGAGTCATGTACACTTCGGGAAGCCGGAAACAAACCGTTTGCGGAAGTTTGGGGTGCATCAATGATTTCATAGGGCCCCCTCCGGCTGCGAAGACTCTGTCGGCTCCGTTCGGCGGTTCCACCAGTCTGAAAATCGCTTCCAGAGCGAACGTCGGGGTTTTGGAACGGGAAGGTTTTCCGCATTGCGATAAAGAAGCAGGGCGAGGGACCGCTTCACGGAGGGCGAGGGTTCCAGGCTCTCGCGAATCTCGGCGAGTTTCCGGGTGTAGAAGCGAGCGGCGGCACCTGCGTCTTCCTCTGTCTGCGCCCAACGCTTGCGATCCTCCTCGGAAAGTTCTGTCGGCGCGGAAAAAGAAGACGGCTCCTCTTCCAGAAGAACCTCAAACGGAGCCTGCAACGTATTGATCCGGATCAACAGCTCCTCCCGGTTTTCCAGAAGCATTTCCAGATGGTGGTCGAGAGCCATGGCGTGTTGTGCGTCTGCTGAATTTCGTACCAGGGTTTCGAGTGCTTCATGGGAAGTGAGGGACTCTTGTCGCCCCCTCTCGTTTCGCAATAGGTGGCGGCGGCTTCCGTATCCCTGTCGCCAGCCCAGCACAGCCCCATACAGGGTGGCAGACAGGATCAGTCCGAATCCGCCGATCAGGTAAAGTGGATTCAAGGGGTCCGTCACCGTCGGGGAGGAGACCTGCGCGTTGCGGATAATCGCGGCTTCCATGAAGAGGATGCTTCCGGTTACCCCTGCTGGCAAGGCGGCGTGCCGAATGCGCTTCCAACCGACGAGTTCCGGGCAGGCTTCGTTTTCCACCGCTTTCTCTCCGGCTCCCTGCCACAGAAGCGGCATCCCTTCACTCAGCAGAACCATCATCCCCGCCCCCGCCCCCATCCAGAATAAAGCCAGGAGGAGCGTTTCACCGTTCAGCCGTTTCAGGGAAGCAATGCTGTAAAAGCGAAGATTCACCCCGAAGAGCAACCCCAAACTGACTCCAAGCGCGATTTTGGCGAGTTTGATCTGACCGGGAGAAAACCCACCTGGCGAGGTGGGAACAATCGTGACTTCTTCCTGTATTCCTCCACCCCAGTTTGACAACTCGTCGATTGAGCGGCGCAGGGTGGAAGCCTGCGGAACTCCGGGAAGCGAGTGGGCTCCAAGAGAAAGAGATTGAACGCGGGCAATGTCCTTTTCCAGAAATTCAAGAGCGTTTCGCTCCCGTTGGACGGCTTCTTCCGCTTTTTTTCGGAGGTGCAAAATCTGGAGAGGACGTTGCCGACGGGCTTCCTGCGCTTTTTGTTGTTTTGCTCGAAGGGCCTGATGAAGTGCTTTCCCCGTTTCGTGAACCCGCTGAGCGGCATGACGGGCGGCATCTTCCGCGAGCCGCAGTTCCGTTGTGGTTAGCGGGTGGTTTTCCTCAAGGCATTTGTAGGTTGCCTCGGTAAGCCCCCGGGGATAGCGGGAGAAACGCAACGGGGGGGTGCCCGTATAGAGCGCTCCGCCGAGCATGGGGTGGTCCGGGCGAACCGCCATTGCCTCCCCGGGCACGGCGGGGCCTTCGTCGTGAGAAAGAACCTCGGGCGGAGTGGGCGAAAAGGACATTTTCCGCGGCACTGTTTTTCGCGGGGAACGTTTCGGCAGGCGGGAAGGACGCGGGGGTTGAGGGGTCATGTGTCCGTTTTTCGATGCCTTGACCGTAGAAGGGGGAGAGGGAAATCGTGTCATCTGGGGGCTCCTTTAGGGCGTGTTTTCAGAAGAGAGGGCGTGTCGAACTGCGTCAATGCGCTGGAGAACGGCTTCCGGGTTCATACCGTCTTGCGATTGCACCAGAAGCCGGGGTGTCGCTCCTTCGTTGAGACAGGAGAGCATCTCCGGCAAGCCTTTTCTGCCGGGGCGGATATCCCGCAAAAGGCCGACCAGGATGACTGCCTTCACCTGCGGGATGACCGACAGTCGGTGCGCGGCGGCTTCGATGCGGGAAGTCTGCACCCCCGCTGGTTCATCATCCAAACCGTCCGTATACAGCAAAATGACAAGGGGGCGGGGGTTGTGCTCGGCGGCGGTCGCCACCGTTTCAAAGTAACCCGCAAGGTCGGTCACCGGTACCATCCGTTCAGGGAGTGATTTCAACAACTTGAACGCCGCTTCTTCGTCCTCCGGCAGGCTGGAGCTCACAAACGAAGTTTTCTGGTCGGCAGCTCGCAACGCGAAAAAGTCCTCGGGACGCAACAGGGGTAATGTCACAGCCGCCTGTCGCGCTTGCACATCCACTTTCGGGGATGTGATGTCGTAACCCACTTCCACGGAAAGGGGAACACGGGGCGGACGAGGTATGCAGGCGATCCCTCCTTTGAGGAGTGCCCCAACGAGGATCACGGCACACACAATACGAGACATTTGCTTCACCTGGATTTTCCTTTCTGGTTAAGTGCAGCGGAATGATTTTTTCTGGACCGGGGCTGCATCAAAGAAAGGAGATTTTGACATAGATGCCGAAAATTAAAGCTGTACTTCGATATGTATTTGTCTGTCATTTACCACCTGTTTCCCTGTTCAAAAGGACAAAAGCGGGGCCCTACTGGCTCTAAACGAGAAAAGGCATGGGTCAGGGCAACCAGGAGTGCCAAAAGGAGATTTTGGGTGGAAAATGCCAGACAATCTTGTCGAGATAAGCGGACACTGGTTTTTGTTTCATTCGGAGGAGGACAAAAATGATGGAAGACCCGCTGGCTCTCGTGCTTCCTGAAGAGTTTCACAGCCTTGCCGTTTTTCAGGGTGTTGAGAAAAATGTACTGGAGTATCTGGCGAAGCGTTCCAAGCGAGAATTTACAGACAGAGAAACCATGCTTGCTAAGCAGGATTCACTGGAGAACAAGGTCTACCTGATCAAGCGGGGAGTGTGTCAGCTGTTGCACAAGGATATCCTTGGGGTGGAACGTCATAAGGGGTTTCGCTACACGGGCTACCAGATCGGTCTCGCAGGCGTACTGGCCCGGCGTCAGCGCTATGCCACGATTATGACGCTTACCCGCTGTGAGACCCTGCTGGTAGATCGAGACGCCTTTATCACGGCTCTGCTTTTCTCGCAACGGTTGATGGAGAACTCTTACCTGGAAATTGCTGATCGGTTTCATGCGCTGATGGAAACTCAGCAGTGGGGCCTCTCTGCGTCGCGCCTCATGCTCAAGGAGGGGGAGGTTCGTTCTTCCCGGAAACAAGGGGGAGAATCTCGTATTCCCCAAAAAGAGGTGGTGCAAAAGTTGGCCGCTTTTCTCGTCGAATGGGAACACACTCGTCTCGCCAACAATGAGCGCCTGAATAGTTCTGCCGAGCATCTGGCTTACCGCTTGGTCTTTGACCTTTATCTGCCGGAAGCGATTCTGGCGCAACGGTTAAACGTGGAAGAAACAGAATTGTCCCGAGCCATGAGCTACCTGGATCGAGAAAATTATATTCAGCGCGGAGAGGGCCGGAGTAAGCCCATTATCAGCATTGAGGTGGGTCGTATCCAGGAAAAACTCTGTGCGGGACTAACCTTTTCCGGCGGAAAAGACCTGGGTCGGTAACGGACTTCAGGCGGACTTCGGCCTTTGCTTGAGGTTTTGAGTAGGACGGGGCATCAGAGAAACAACCCATCGTAGAAGTTTCTGCCACTCTTGAACCGCCCACTCGCATCGCGGGTCAGACTGCGTGTCCAGGTCGCAAAGGCTCTGAAGACAAACCAATCGCAACTGCCTCAGTTCTGTCAACCGAAGGGAGGAGTCCATCACAATTCCTTTCAGGTCACTGGCGAGAACACCGTGAGCAGGCAAATCCAATCCCTGAAGCGTTTCAAATTCGGTGACAATCCAGGTTCTGCGCTCAGCCAAAGAAAGAGTTTCGTTGGGGTTGAATTTCTCCAGCAAAAGTCCATTCGCGGCATAGTGATCCCAGTTTACGGTTACTTCGCGCCCTTCACGATTGTCAAACGTCTCTCCGTCCACATTCACGACCACTCCTTCTGAGCTAAAAAACCGTTGCTGGCGTTTCCATCGGGAGAACAACAGGTCGCGTAACTGCATCTCTTCCGGCGTTTCCGGTGAGACTAATTTTTTCGTCCATTCCATTTTGCCCCTGCATTCGTCTCGTTCGTTCTGGCGTCCTGTGACCTCTAAGACCCGGTGAAAAAGGTAACAGAGTTCAGCCCGGTTTTCAACATTTCGTGGGCAACGCGATTTACAAAAGGCTGTATACGAGGAGAGACGAGCGCAAAGAAGACGTTTGTCAACAGGGTGTTTACCGAGTGCCTCCTCTCTAGAGGAGACGAATTGTATACATCGAAGGTGCATCAGGTGTGAGTATTTCTAAACGCTCTTTAGACTGGGGAAAGCCTTCGAGTCCGGTTCAGGAACAGGGGCAAAAATTTCTGCTTATGAGGAAAAGTAAACCTCCTTTGGTTGAGGACTTGAGAGGGGTTTAACGAAGGAGCGGGTCATCTCCTGCGGAATACGTGGTGCGTGAAAAGAAGCGAAAAGAGGAGAGGAAGGGTGTCCTTAAGGGGAGGGCAAGGTGCCAACGAGCGAAGGGCATTTCTGGAATGGCCCGTGGTGAAGCCTTGCTTTCCACATGGCCACTCTTTGCGGCGGGGGGGCGATAGCCCCGCAGGGGTCTCTCCCGAAAGGGACAAGATAAGTTGTCCATAGGGGTGGAGCGAAGGGGGCACCTAAAACCCCCGGAGCGCAATCCCTGTGGACAACTCAACAGGATTACCCATAAGGGGTAGCCCGTAGGGGTTCCTGTGGGCAATCCTGTTACCGTTGCCCCTGCCCCTCCCCCTTACCGGCTCATAAGAGGTGAGGAGGTGAGGCAGCAGGAACCGTCTCTTTTCACTTCCCGGTTTACGGCGGCTTCAACTCTGCACGAATTGAAGCAATCGCCCAAAACTTCCCTGGTCGGCTTCTTGCAACGCTTCGATGTACTCGCGTCTGAGGTTACCGCTTTCCGTGAGCGAACCCGAACCCCACGTAAACCGAGACTGCCCTTTTCGCTCCCTCAACAAATCGGTCGCCAGTCGTGCGTGTCGTCCGTTGCCGTTGGGGAACGGGTGGATGAGAACGAGTTCGTGGTGAAACCGCACCGCCCACTCCTCCGGCGAAAACACGTTGTTCTCAGACTGATAGCGGGCATTGCCGCAGAGTTGCTCCAGACGCGTCGGGATTTGCTCCGGCGAGACCCCGATGTTGGTCTGCACCCGCCGAAACTGTCCTGCCCAGTTCCAGGTCAGGGAAAACATCTTCTGGTGAAGTTTCCGCAAGGAAGTCAACTGAAGCATCTCCCGGTTCTCTCCCCGCGCCCGCTTTGCCCAGCGAAGGGCTTCGAGAATGTTGCGTGCCTCGAATTCGTTGAGTTCGGATTGCAGGGTCAGATTGGGAATCAATCCGGCGATGGTGTCGGGGTCTAAAGGGGTCGCTCCCTCCGGGTACTCGAACTTCATTCCCCCTTCTCCCACAAATCACGGCTGAGGGTTCGAACCATCTCCCGCGCCAACTCCTGACGCGCTCTTTCGGTTTCTTCGGGGTCTCTTCCCTGCGCTTCCAACCGCATCGTATGTTCCACCCGCCCGATGCGGTTTGAGGCTTGATGCTCCGCTTCTCGCGTGAGGGTGGCTTCAAGGGACTCATGGGGAACCAGAGCATAGACGAGCGTACAGTCCAGTGCCTCCGCCAGTTTTCGCAGGCTTTTGAGCGAAATGGTTTCCGCTTCTTCTGAGTGTTCCAACTTGGCAACCGTCGGCTGAGAAACGCCCAGCCTTTCTGCTAACTGCCGGGAACTCATGCCGAGGGCGTCGCGCACTTCCCTCACCCAGCCTTTTGCGGGGGGAGAGGAGCGAGCAAACGATTGAAGCGGTTTGAGTTGTCGGTCCAGTTGGCGTCGTCGAAGCGAATTTGTTGTTTGCCTTGCGCTCATTCGATAGCCTCTAGGGTGTAATCTACTACATATAGTATACCCTAAAGGCTATTAAAAGCAAAGGACGTTTTTTGTTTTTTGCTTTCACCCTTTATTCTCCAAATTTCTTGTCAGAGTTGTCCGCTGTCCTAAAACAAGTAAAAGGAGGCGTCAAAGACAACAAGGTGGTCCAGAGGTAGAATGTCTATTCACAGAGAGAACGGCGACCGAAAGGGTTGGGGCGAAGAGGACGTGAAGGGGTGCAGGATGCATCGCATTTCCTCTTCCCCGTCTTTACAAAAGGTCGCAGGCAGAAGAACTGCCTGCGACCCCGCCCTTAGAGGGCGTGAGCGGTGACAGAAAGTGCCGGGGGCAGAATCGCCTGTACTTCTGTCAGAAGGGCAATGGCGTTGGCGAGGTCACCTTCGTCCAGCGAGGAGGTCTCTGCATAGCCGTTTTCGGTTTTGTAGTTGCGACTGAGTTTAACGGAGAACCGCACGGTGCCGTGTTTGTCTTCGCGCATCCAGACGGTGAGGTTAAGCCGACCCAACCGGGCTTTGTGCAGGGGTGCGTTTTTAAGCGATGCCGGGGCTTCATTCTTCTCGCTGACCGGGGTTGGTTGGAGGAGAGCCCGGTCTTGGAAGTCTCTCTCGTCGTAAGTGGTTTGGGTTGCTTTGTGGTCGTTTTTCATCAGGTTTTTCCTTTTTTATCGGAGCCGTAATTGGCTCTCACCCGATGCGAGCCAGAGGACGGAACCGGGAAAGGAAAAGCGGGGACACCGGGAAAAGTGGGAGAAGGAAGGGTGTGTTTTGAGAAGTGTCGGCAGAAGGGGCAAGGGGGTGACGCACAACCGGCGTCCGCTACGCGGCACCCCCCTTGCCTGCCGACTTCCGGGGGCTTAAAGACCTTCTCTTCACTTTCCCTGGGGACCCTAGAAAAACAAGAAAAAAGGCAACCCAACCTTACGCAGATGTCTGACCTCAAAGTTCGTTCTCGTTGTTCGGCAAGCCCCTCTGTCAGAAGAGGAGAAAGTCATAAGGTACTCAGCGCAAAAGGCGTCTTCTAATGCTTAGGGGGTCAAGAAGTAAAGGGTTCTGTAACGTAACGGAGGCGAGAAATCGATGGGGGTACTTCGAGCGATGGCTCCCCTTTGTTCGGAGTGAAGGAGCAAAGAAAAGAAGAGGCTTTGCACAGGAGCAACCTCTGCAAGTCAACGGGTTTTTCGGTTCGCTTGACCGGTCGGTCAGGAAATGTTCTCAACCCACAGGACAAAGGGATTTAAAGGGGTTCCTTGGAGCGCGTTGTAGAATTTCTCGTCTGCCGTCACCATGACTGCGTTTTCCCGTACCGCAAGGGCAAGATAGAGGCTATCGTAAACCGTGCGCTGGGTTTGACAGGCAATCGCGAGAGCGGGAGAAACCAGAGAGTGGCTTGAGGTCACTTTCAGGGGTAAGGAGGCTAAAGAAGCGAGAATGGTTTGTCCCTCCGCTTCTGTCATCTGCCCCATCCGAACCCGCTTCCAGAGAATGTTTCCGACCTCTGGGAAGAGCAAATCAGGAACCAGCAGTTCATCTCCGTTGGTGAGTAAGCGGCGGGAAGGTAAATCATGGACTTCCGGCAGATACCACTTGACCGCCACGCTCGCATCCACGACTTTGCGGCTCATCGTTCCCGGTCCTCTTGCAGAAGAGCGGTGCTGTCCTCGAACGTTCGTCCCTCAAACAGAGTGTGGATGCGCTCAACCTCAGCCAACACATTCAAAGAGGGCTCGTTGACCGCCTCCTCAATGATCACCCGCAATTCCGCTTCCAATGAGCGATGATGCCGCTCTGCTCTTACTTTAAGCTTGTTCACGATTTCAGGAGCCACATCGCGTACCAGGACTTGTCCCATGTCTTTTTACCCTCTTTCGTTGAGTTTTATTTGATAGCATTATGATAGCATGGGTTTCTATTTTCCATCAACAAAACGACCTTAATTTTATTTTTCCGCTCTTTATTTTCGTCCCTCGACAACCGGCTTTTCCATCCGGATTTTTCCTAGATGAAAAGGTTTGCGCTTAGAAAATTGGAGGGTGCTTTTAGGAGGCGTCTTTTCTTTGCCCCCTTCTGTGAACAAAGGGGGAGGCGGAAAAGAAGGGGTTCGCTCTTTTGCCGTCGCAGGAGGCGCAAATTCAATCGGAAGGGTCAGGGCTTCTCCCAGCGGGGTTGCCCTTGCCGCCAAGGGCATTTCGTTATAGGAAGTTTTCTCAATCTTCATCGGGCGGCGGTTTCCGGTCAGCACCAGTATCTCGTCGGTACGGATGCGCCGAACTTCATCGGGGGTCATGAGCCAGCGGGAATGCTCCTGCACCGTATCGCTCATCCCGTTGGCGAAAAGCGAAAAGCGTCTCTTCTGCCAGGTGCGGCGCGGCGACACCTGCGTCTTTTCGCCGAGGCTTCGGCTGAAGTATTGTGCCGTCTCGACATCCAGTCCCGACAACGCCATCTTTGTGGAGCAGTTTGTTAATATCGTCCCTGCCGAGGGCTTCCCATATTTTGCCTCCAACTGACTGAGTGATTGGATGCCGAGCCAGAGGCGCACTCCCCTTCCCCGTGCCAGAGAGATCGTCGTCTCAAAATGGGGGATCACCCCGATGTTGGCGAACTCATCCAGAAAGATGTTCACCGGAAGGGTTGGTCCTTCACTTTCCTTCTCTGCCGCGAGTTGTTCGAGCAAAAGCGAGAAGAACAGCGAACTCAGGGGACGCAATCGCACCATGTCCTGCTCTCTCACGCACCAGTAAAGAGCCTCCGGCGTTTGCCTGAGCCTGCCGAAGTCAGGCGGGGCAAGGGACGCGGAGGTGAACCTTGCCACTCTGGGGTCTCGGAGGCACTGCAACTTCGACGCAATCACGGGAACAATGCTCCCGCGCATCCGTTCGTTCGTTTGCCCAAAGATGATCGCTTGCTCACGGGCAACGGGAGATACCGAGAGCGAAAAGGCGTCGAGGAGTTTTTGAGGCTCCAGTCGGGTAAAGAGGCTGTACGCCGTGAGAGGCGTCGGCACGGAAAGGGTGGAGGCATGAGCGAAGAGCGCGGCAAGAAACGCGGTTTCGAGATCGGGCCAGGGAGGTTCCTGTCGTTCGGTGGCTCCCGCTTCCACCACGGCACGGGCACAGAGTTCGGCAATGCGGGCATCTTTGCACAATGGTATCCAGTTGAGGCAGGCGGAAGCGTTGGGTTCGTTGGGAGCAAAGCGAACCGCGCGGCGGTGAAAGCCTGACGTGTGGTGCCAGAGTTCGCTTTTGGGATCCGTGACGACACAGGAAAGATCGGTGGCGGAGGCGACGTTCGGCAAGAAGAACGAGTAGGATTTCCCGGTTCCCGACCCGCCGACAATGACGCCATGCTGACCTGAAGACGGAAGCGGAAGCGTGACCCGCTCCCGGCCGCGCCTGCCCAGCAGGATGCTTCCGGTAGGTAAAGCCTTCCCGCCCGCCAGAAGCAACTCGGACATCTCGTCTTCCTGAGCAAAGCCTGCGGTGCCATAGTCGCTTGGACGAGGAGCGAGACGGAGGCTGTGGCGCAGGGAGAGCAAGGTCAGCAAACCCAATAATGCCGTGACGCACCGTAAAGCAAAGGAGGGTTCAAGGACGCTTCCCAAGCAGTACATCGACACGCCCGTTCCTACGAGCAACAGTACAACTACCGTGCGTTTTCCCATCCCCCGTTTATCGCTCCGGTTCCAGGTCAGGAACTTGTTTTTGTGCTAACTCACCCACTCTCTCAACCTCGCGATGTAGTCGTGCAAGTTCCAAAACCGTTCGCTGAGCTTCACCCACTGCTTTCTGTTCTTGCCGAAGAGTTTCCTCAACCGATGGGTCTCGTGCCTCAGTGCCGCGATCTCGCCCCTCGCCTCGACCAACTCCCGTTGTAACCCTGCGTTGATCCTCTCCAACTCCCGTTTCGTTAACGTCATATCGTTCTCTTTCTCCTGCGCCTAATCGTTCTCGTTCCCGTTCGTTGAACTCAAGGGGGTTCCAGTGGTGAGCCACCCGCTCCGGCTTTTCCAACTCCAGGGCTTTCCCCTCTCTTCTGAGCTGCTTCCAGCGTTCGGTCTCCCCTTTCTTAAGCAGATGTTCCCGCTCGTTACGATTAAGCGCCTCGGAGTAGATGCGGTTCCAGGTCTCATCCAACTGGCGAAACGCACGGGAGGAGAGATTGATTTTCTTGCCATCGGTCTGCCGCGCCGCTATCCAGACATGGAGGTGAAGATGGCGGGTATTGCGATGAAGAAACGCGGCGGACTGCGCTTTCGGAAACGCTCTTTCCATCCAGAGAGTGAGCATCTCCTTTGCCTGCGGGGTAGAAATCGGGGTCTCGAAACTCAGAATGGCGGTGTAATGCGTCCTCACCTTCCGGGTTTGATGATATTTTCTAAGTCCGATAATAAATTCTTCCCCCTCACACCACTGCGCCCAGCTACAGAGATGCCCCACGAGAACGGAGTACGAAGCTTCCCCAAGCAACGGCGGAAAGCCCCCAAGCCAGACGCCCTCCCGTCCATCTTTCACGGCTTGAGGACTGGCGATATAGCGTAAGTGCTTAGCGGAGGCTCCTGGCTCTCCTGTTCCAACCGTAAACCGGCAGAATGAACCTCCCCTGCCCCCGTTTGCGTTGCCCCTTCCGATTTTTCCTCCTGTACTCATTAGGTGTGCCTCCTCAGTTCTTGCCCAATGGCTTCCAAAAGGCGCAACACCTCCTGCAACGCCGCTTTTGCTCCGGCGATTTCTTCGTTTTCGGTCTCCATCGCCAATCGCTCGGACGTGAGCACCGCTCTGACTTTCTCGGTTGCCCCGGCAAAGAGCGCAATCAGGAAGTGAGAGCGGACGGTTTCTTCCGGCGTGGAAAAGGGATTTGGGCGAGTGTTTACCTCCGAGGTGGCCAGTTCAACGAGGTAGCGAGAAATCGAGCGATGGAGGGCGCAAGCAGCTTGACCGATGCGGGCGCGTTCCTCCGGTGTCATGCGGATCGGAATGCGAACGGGAAAGCGTCCCCCGACGGAAACGGAAGGAGCAGTGATGGCGAAAGGGGTTTTGTCCTGCATAGTGAGTTCTCTGGAGCGGTTCCTTGGATAAAAAGAATCCCTCTTTTCTAGTCTTTTTCGATATCGAAAGAAAGTCGAAAAGCCGCCTTTTCCTCGCCTCTCCCGCAGGTGATGTCACGATCCGTATCCTGCCTAATCGCTCTTGAGCATTGGCACCGCCCTGTTCCCTCGCGATTGTCGGATACTGAGGCGTTTTCCTCTGTTCAGTGGTTGAAAATTGACCACGCTATGGTAAACTATTGACCATGTACACGCGTCGAATCACCTCTCAAGTTCGTGCCGCTCTTTCCGACACGCCTATTGTTCTCATCGTCGGAGCGCGTCAGGTCGGCAAAACCACCCTTGCTCAACGTGTTTTGCCCCCCGAAGACGCCCTTTCCCTCACGCTCGATGACCCGGCGACCCTTGCCGCCGTGAAAGCGGACCCGGCTGGGTTTCTCGCCCGGTCTCCCCGCCTGTTGCATCTGGATGAGGTGCAACGGGCTCCCGAACTCTTTCTGCCTCTCAAGGCTTCCGTAGATCGAGACCGAAAGCCGGGTCGGTTTCTACTCACGGGTTCCGCCAATGTGCTGGCTCTTCCCCGTCTTTCCGACAGTCTCGCCGGACGGATGGAAATCCTGGCACTCTCGCCCCTCACGCAAGCCGAAATCGAGGGGAAGTCGGGCAATGGCGTAGACCGGCTGTTTGAGGGGGTGTTTCCCCTCTCCGTTTCCCCGGAGGCTCACCAAGGTCTCTGGAGACGGATCGTGAGGGGCGGCTTTCCCGAAGCTCTTACTCGTACCGATCCCTCCCGGCGACAGGCGTGGTTTTCTTCCTATCTCGAAGCGATTCTTCAGCGAGACGTTCAGGAACTCGCGAAGATCGAAGGCCTGACGCAACTCCCCAACCTGCTCACTCTGCTCGCCACCCGCACGGCAAATTTGCTCAACGTCTCGGACCTCTCCCGAACGCTCGGCATTGCCAACTCAACGCTTCACCGTTACCTGAACCTCCTCGAGGCGATTTTTCTCTACACGCCCCTGCCGCCCTGGCACGCCAATCTGGGGCTTCGGCTCTCGAAGTCTCCGAAGGTATTACTCACCGACACGGGACTGGCCCTGTCTCTGCTTTCGGCGGATGAAAAACGCCTCGAAGGAGAGCCGTTTTTGCGCGGAGCGATGCTCGAAACCTTTGTCCTTAACGAACTGAGGCATCAGTTGGAGGGCGCACAGGGAAGTCCGCGCCTTTATCATTTCCGAACGCATGAGGGCTTGGAGGTGGATGGAGTCCTTGAGCGCAGGGATGGCACGCTCTTTGGGATCGAAGTCAAGGCGTCGTCAAGCGTGGGCGCGGGCGACTTTCGCGGGCTCAAGGCGTTACAGGAAAAGACGGGGGCAAAGTTCTTCGGGGGGGCGGTTCTCTACACGGGAACGCAGACGCTTCCCTTTGGTGAAAACCTGACGGCACTTCCCATCGCTTCCCTCTGGGTTTTCTAAACACAGCCCCTTTGCTCTCCTCTTTAGGGGTTTCTTTTGGAGCGGCGAGCTTTCCTTCCGAAGGCTTGCCGCTTGTTCACGTCTTTTTCCCGCGACATCACTTTGCCATTTCCCACGAGTTTGAGTGTTTTTCCATCTCGAAGTTTGCTAGAACCTCCCTGTGTCAAACAACGGCCTCTCGCTTTGCTTATTGTGAAGAGAAGCCCCTATCCGGGTAGAAGAATTTAAAACGAAAGAGAGACAGGACCTATCGAGAACAAAGACCCCTGTGTGGTGCTGAACGAGGAGGAACGGGAGAAACTGCGAACGAAAATGCGTGGCTTCTCTCCCCCTTCTCTTGTGCCCGACCTGGAGCGAGACCTCACACACGGCTGGCTTTTGCCGATCCTGTGGGAAACCGACTCGCGCCTTTATGGACGCTGGGACTACTGGCTTCAGTGTCAGGAAACGGGCGCCCTCCCTGACCGACCGATCCCGCAAGTGGAGTTTCTCCCTTCGCCGGAAAAGTCTGTCTCTAAGATGCTCTTGGCTTCCCTCGATGCGGTTCCGTATTCGGCAAGTGCGGGATGGGGAGGCTGGAGCGGTTGGAGCCATTTTCGCTTTTTGCTGGAGTGGCTTCTCTTTGGGTTTGGCGACCTCTCTCAAAAGGAGTTGCCTCAAAATCCGGTGGGTTGTGACGGGGCAAGCATGAGGCTTTACCAACTCGTGAACGTTCCTGCTCTGCAACTCTTTCCCTACGACTATTTCGGCGACTTGCTCGCCGAAAACGCCTACGGGAAAAAGCAGGGGTTCTTTCCCACCCCTCACACAATTGTCGAAGCAATGACCCGGATGACGTTCCCTCCCCAAGAGGAAGACGCACGTCTCAAATCAGTGTGCGATCCGTGTGTGGGAACGGGACGAATGTTGCTCCATGCCTCGAACCGCTCGTTGCGGCTTTACGGCATGGACATCGATGAGACGCTGTGCAAAGCCACGAGGGTGAACGGTTTTCTGTTCGCTCCCTGGCTCGCCTGTCCTCTTCACTGGACAAAGGGGGATGTGCCGCAGGGGATTGTGTGTGGAGACGCTCTGAGAGATCACCTCGACCTCTCCGAGCCTCCCGACAATCCCGGCAATGCACAGACGGATCATCTGCCCTCTGGCAAACCTCCCTCTTCTCTCACGAAGAGGGAAACACCGATTTCTCAAACACTACCCCCAGAGCCTTCTGTCTCCTCGCCTCTCTCAAAAGAAAGCGAAGACGATGAGCAAGAGCGATGGCGGTTTGAGGAGACCCAGGGACGGCTGTTCTGAAAAGAGCGGCGGTCTCTTTTTGTTGGTGCAAGCCGGAAAGCACAGAACGCTTCCGGCAACGAAAGGAGTTTGGAAATGCCTCGCTATTTGCGTTACACGACGTTTCGTCCCGGAGAACTGGAGGCACGGCTGAGAGAACTCTCTCCTCACGCTCTCCCTCTCTCCCTGCCGGTCTCTGGCGTTCCTTCCGTGACCCACTCCTGTGGCGCGGCGGTGACGAAAGCCCATGAGTTCACCGTGACCTTTCCTGATTTGACATCGGGAACGTGTCGCTACGAACGCCTCGCTCCGAAATGGCATCGCTTCCACTTCACCTATGGAGACGGAACGCGACTGCCTTACGTGCTGTGGGACAAAGGATTGGCGGGAGACCTGACTTCTCTTGAGGAGAAGGGGCAGGAACTCGCCGTTCGGTGTTTTGCTGAGGCGGTGGAACGGGAACGGAAGGAGTATTTCTGCCGCGCTTCCGAGCCTTCTGACGGAAGCCGCGAACGCCGACCCGAAGTCTCCCGAATGAAGGCGGACGCGGCAAAAGCGATTGCAGGCAAGTACGCGCTCTGCACTCGCATCGGGGATAACTTGATGACGCAGAGTGCGCTTTACCCCACGCTGGAACGGGCGAATGACGCATGGCGAGAGTTGGGCAACCCCCGGCTTCTCGTTGCGTGTGGCAATCGCCTTGACCGATGCTGGGAGTTGCCAAAGTTCAATCCGCTTTATGCGGAAATGGGACGGAGGGATCGTCTCGGAAACCCGCTCGAAATCGAAGAGACCGAAGTGGACGAAGAGGAGAGCGGAGAATGCGAATGAACGCAAAATCGGTGAAAGAGGCACAGGAACGCGAGGAGCGGTGTGCCTATCGGCTCTGGAAAAGTCGGGTGAATGAGGCGATGGAACTCCACTTCGGGTTTCATCCCGACGATCTTCCCGACTGCCCCTATGCCGATTGGCACGGGAGTGGCTGGGAACCGGACGAAGCGGCACGAGAGGCGATGTCTCTGGCGTTTGGGGGCGACTTCATGACGCCAGAGGACAGCGAGGAAACGGAAGGAGTGTCTCCGACGTGAACCCGACGAAATTGCGTTTGCTCGACGGAAAAGTGCTCGTCATTGAAGCGGAAGTTCTGCTGGGTCAGGTTTATTCGCTCGATGACGACGAAACCGGAACGCAGTACCACTGGAGCGTCACCCTCGCCTTGAGGCTGGGAAAAGCAAACCATCGCCTCCAGACGTTTCTGCTTTCCGGAGCGGGAATGACGCCGGAGCGCATTTTGCAAAGTTACCCCGACCTCGATGAGGTGTATGCCCTCAGCACCGACCTGTCGAAACCGCTTGTCTTTGTCTCGTTACGGGGCAAGGATGTGCTCATCGATGGGTGGCATCGGCTTTACCTTGCTTCGTTGACGGGAGTAGACGAGTTACTTGCCTACTTCCTCACCGAAGACGAAGGCAACGAATGCCTGCTGTTTCGCTTGCCGAAAGAGCAAGCCTTGAACTGGAGACAATCGTCTTCAGAACAGACCGAGAAAAACGAACCCACAGAAAGGAAATCGTCATGAACCTCGCGACGACAACGAACGGGAAGGTCACTCCTTCCCCGGTTCTCCCCCCTCCGGCTCCCCTTTCTTCACAAGAAGCGGAGCCGAAACTGTCGGGAACCCTTCGCGCTTTTCTCTTTGACCGCGAGAACTTTCTCGCTCGATTGGAGGAACGCGCCGAAGCCCTGCACCGGAACGGCTACCTTGCCTGGGCCACCAATGCTCCCGGCGTCTTCGCCGTGACCTTCCCCTTAAGGGACGGGGAGCGGAGTTATCTCGTTCATGCGGTGGAGCGCACCTGTACCTGCCCGTTTTTTACGAAGCAGGTGGAAGTCGAGCCACTCACCGACGACGGAACCTTTGTGGAGTGCAAGCACCTTCGGGGACTGGGTACGCTGGTCTCGAAGTCAGGCGACGAGCATAAGAAGTGCGAGGACTGGAAGTCCTACTACGCACTGAGAGCGCACTGGATCGGAGTCATCGCTGAACGCAGGCGAAGAGAACTCGGTCTCGCGCCTTACAGGGAGAAGAAAGGAAAAGACGAATGAAACTCACACAAGTTTTCGAGCAGGTCACTGCCGAAGACGAGTTAAAGTGGGACCTCCTTCTGGACAAAGGGGAAATGCGATTTGGGGAAGGGAACCTGTGCAGTTCCCGACTGGATCGCACTCTTTATCCGAAGGGATTGTCCCCCACCCCCTGGGCGACCTCGCAGATGTGCAACCGTCTCGGTATCCCCACCGCTTACTTCAAGCGATGTCCCCTCTGGCTCAGGGACGCGCAAGTCAACCACTGGCTTCATCAGGAGCCGGAAGGGTCTCGCCGGATGACCTCACGGGGAACGATGCCGGGAGACCGCTGGTTATTGAGAGCAAAGGGCGAGGTGTTGCGTGGTGTTCTCTCGGATCGCTACGCCAAACTCAACAACGCCGATGCCCTCTGTACCCTGAAACCCCTCGTCGAAAATCGCTTCGAGGTGCAATGGCTTGCCCTCACGGATGAGACCTTTCACCTGCGATTGACGGACCCAAGGCTGTCTCGCGACATTCTGCCGGGAGATCGGGTGATGGCAGGCATTCATGTCGCCAACTCCGAAGTCGGAAAACGCTCGGTCACGGTAGACGCGCTTGTCTACAGGCTCGTGTGCCAGAACGGGCTGATCCGGCTGGTGAAGGGCAAGAGTTTGTTGCATCAGCGTCATGTCGGATTGACCCCTGCTCACCTACAAGCCGCATTAGGTAGAGCCATTGAGGACGCGCTCATCCAGAGTGCGGGCTTTATGGAACGGATGAGTTGGGCGACACGCGAAAGGCTCGGCGGGGTCGAAAAGACGCTCGATGCCCTCCCCTTTTCGCAAACCTTGCGGGAAACGGTGAGGACATCGCTCTTATCGGAACCAAAGGGTCAACAGGAAACGCTTTACGGTCTGGTCAATGCGCTGACGTTTACGGCGCAGGGGTTGGAACCCGACGAGCGGTACACCCTGGAAGCGATGGCAGGAACAATTCTCGAAAGCGGAGTGCAGGGAATCAAGGGAGGACTCAAGGAAAATTCGCTCCAAACGCCGGAACGTGAAATCGGTTCGCCGTTTCAGCGGGAATTGTTTGAAGGAGAGGCTCTGCGGGGTTAAGCGAAAGCCGAAACCCTGCAAGGTCAAACACAACAATCGAGAACGGGCAAAGAGCCAGAGGCAGAAGGACGGTTCCCAACAACGGGGAGCGGTCTTTTTTGTTGCCTGGCTCTTTCCGGTTCCCGAAAGAAACGAAAGGAAGATGGACATGAGACGAACGCCCCTCTCTCACGAGGACGAGGTGCGAATTGTGGTGACGGATGCAGGAAGCGAAAACCTGCTCTTTCGAGGATTGCTCAAGCAAGCGGCACAACAACTGCGATGCCCAAAGCAGACCTCGGAGCGAAACCGGGAGTTGCTCCTCAATGCGATTGACGTGGCTCTGCAAACCCCGGAAACGGACGGAGACGAGGGTTATCTGGCCGAGGAAGGACAAAGCCCATGGGAGTGACGATTTCGCGCTACGGACGCTTCTGGGCGGTCTACGAAGGCACGGATGATCTGGTCTGCCTGTGCGTGTATCGCAAAGGCGCGGTCGAGGTCTCCCGAAGGCTTGGCGTTCCCCACCCCCTTCTGCCCCAACGCACCAAAACGAAAGTGGAGACCCATGCGACAGAAAAGAGGAAAGACAATGGGAATGGTTCCGCTCGGAACGATTTCGCTTACCGAAGGCGCGGTCTTCGCACTGGCGAAAGCGGAGCAGAAGGCTGAGCAACTCCTTGCTCGGCATCTGTTCTGTGACTGGGGCGAGTTAGACGAAGAGGACTGGAAACGAAACGACTTCGCCCTCCAGAACGATCTGTCGCTTCTCTCCTCCTATCGCCTTCGGGACAACACGAAAGTCTGGATCATCACCGAGCGTGACCGTTCCTCGACCACCGTGTTGCTACCCGAAGAGTATTAGGGCTTCTATCTTTGCAAAGAAAACCGAAGAACACCGTTGTTTGACACACAAGGTTCGTTCTAAAGGTTCTTGAGAAGCGCGAAAGGTAAAGGTTGGAAAGGAGTTTCGCAAAGGCGAAACAGGAGGTTAATGGCAAAAGGTTCTTTCAGAAGGTCAACGGCTTTTTTTCGGTTTGTGCCCCAAACAAAACCGAAACCCCTTTCCTTTCTCTCCCCCCTCTCACTTTTGGGAAAAAGAGGGCAAGAAAAAGTGTTCCACGTTTTCCGGAAAACCACTTTACACAACGATTTTAGGGGCGAGCGGATTTGTGTAACTCCCCGGTTTTCCTTCTCTTTCCTCAAATCAAACGCGGTTTTCTGACCTGTCCCCGGAAGATGTTCCACGGAGTTCGACGGCTTTCCCTGAGTTTTCGTTTTCCGAAAAAAGCAATCTCAACGTGGTTTACTTGCCCCCAAGGAAACTGCCTTATCCTCATATCATTTTGGGTTCAAAGTGAAACTAATTTGATACCAAAACAGTTTCTTGAGGGGCTTTTTCACTTCACTTCGCTTTGACGGAGGCAAAAGAAGCTTTCTCTTGGCAATGGTCAGTTCCATCCTCCGTTTTTTTTAATTCAAATAATACCATTTTAATACTAAAAAAGAATTAAAATGGGATAATTCTTATCTCATTTTGGTCTTTTTACTCCTCTAAAGCCCCCTCCTGTCCTCTGAACTGCTGTCGGAGGAGTTCGCGCACAACCTCCGGGCTTTCCTCCTCCACCGGGGAAAGCGTTTTCCATTGCTGAAATCGTTCGCGTCTTTTGTCGGGGTGGTCAAAGGCGTCCCGCATTCTGGCCCGAATGGAGGGGGTCAGGTGAGCGTACTGGGCCTCATAGCCTTCCAACTCCAGACCTTCATAGGCGAGAAAGCCTGAGAATGCCTCTGGAGCCTCACTTTGCAAAGATTCCATTTCCTGGTCAATCTTTAGGACTTCAGCGGCTCTACGGGCTTCCTGAGCGGCTTTACGAGCATTTCTGCGGGCAGTCTCTTCAGACTTTTGCTTTACGGCTTCTTGTGCCGCCTTCTGTCGTTGCAAGACAAGGGGTGGGGTGAACCCCTGCTCGATGGCTCGTCGCAGGTAAGCCCCCTGACTTGTCTTGAATTCGGTCACGTAGGGCAGGTAGGACAACTGGGTGCGACATTCCTCCGGCTTTTCTTGAGCGAATCGTTCTGCGGTTGAACGGTTCAATCCTGCTTCCACCAGGTCCGAAACCAGGGCTTGCAAAACCCTTTCCTCATCTGAGGGGGACGGCAACTCTGCCGTTGAGGGAGTTGCCGCTTGTGCTAAAAGCAGTTCCGTTTTCGTTGTTTCAAGAAACGGAAACTGAAGGCTTTCTTTGACTCCTGCCTTTTCCTCGGAGCGTGAGCGTCGGTTTCGGCGTCCCGCCTGATTGAATTCATGATACTCGCGTGCCGCATTGACGCCCGGAACGTACCACATCAGCCAGTCGGGGTCCCCTACTTCATCGGTGGTTGCCTCATAAGAAACTTTTCCCAGATACCCGCTTTGCAGGTGGGGTAAATGCACCTTGTACATCTGCTTTTTAACGTGGTCGAAGTCTGCGTAACGGGTAGCGGTCGAGAGAAGGCAGTATTCGGAGTAGCGCAACTTCGCCCGCTCGTTTTTGTGAAGGAGAGCCGCATAAATCTGGTAGGAGACAATCTCGTAAAATCGCTGAGCGGCCGGGGGAAGCGACTTCATGTAATCGTAATCCAGAGGGCGTGTGACCGCCGCATTCAGCACCTCCAGATAAATGTCATTTAGAATCAAATAAACCGCATCGGCATTTCGCCCATCCGGAAGTTTTTCTCCCGTGAAAACCACCGAATACCGGGTAAACGCGGCTTCCAGACTCCGTTCTACCCGGTCCACGCCTTTGTAGGTGATTTTAGCGGTGATCCCGGCGAAAGCGTTCTGGAGAAGGGCTTGTTTAACGGTTTGCGTGTTTTTCTCCCCGGCTTCAACTTCCAGTGCGATGTCGCGGAGGCTTCCGAGGCGAATCAGCTTGGGGATCGGGCGTCCCGACTCCTCAATGCGACGACTGACGACCAGGCTATCGAGTTTGTAAGCAAGAGGGCCGGGTTGTCCGTACTCGCTGTTGTGTGAGACACGCCAGAGGTGGGCGGAAGCCTGATTCTTCAGCTCGATTTTGACATTGCCTTTTTTGGCAATGCGATGCACAGGAAACCGGGAAAGTGCGGTTTCGGTGCGAATGATCGTCAGAGGAGCCAGTTCTTTCGAAGGGGCATCGGGTTCCTCATCAAAGGGAAGGGTGGGTTCAGTCATAAGAAATCCACGAAAAAACAGCAGCAGCAAAAACAAAGGGAGGGATGTCGGTCTCTGTTGTTGCTGTCTTTCTTTTGTCTAACACAGTCGAATCCTGTTGTCTTTTCCAAAAAAGGTCAAAAAACCCAGTATTTAAGAGAGGATAGCCCCTTTTCCCCCGGGCGGATCGTCTCCCCAAACAAGGCACATCGTCTCCCCAAATAAGGGGGTTCGTCTCCTCAAATAAGGTACTGCGTCTCCCCAAACAAGGCACATCGTCTCCCCAAATAAGGGGGTTCGTCTCCTCAAATAAGGTACTGCGTCTCCCCAAACAAGGCAGAAACCGATACTCCAGCCCAGTTCGACTGTCAAGGGAAGACTTTGAAGACATCTGAAGAGAAAGCCATCGTCTCCCCAAACAAGGTACTATAAAAAAGAAAGAATTGAGCGAAATCTCTGGAAGGACTCCTCCTTTATTCTCGGCAGGAAGAGGCCAGAAAAGGACTAACCCTCTGATTTTACTGGCAATTCGTCTCCCCAAATAAGGCAGGATAAGGGGTAGAAAAGTTTAGTTCTTCCCCTGCTCTTCTCGCTCGAGTTTTTCCAGTAAAGCTTCTAGAATCCAGGTGTGGCGTGGAGTTTTCACCCGTCGCCCGTCGAGTGAAGCATCGATCTGGGTTAGTAACGAGGGGGGAAGACGAAGGTTAACGGTGGCGTAGGCTTTCTCAGCCTTCTGAGTTTCAGCAACATTAGGGAGAGCGACGCTTCCTCCCCGATTGATGAGAGCTTCAATGTCTACGGAAGAAGCCAAGGAAGGGTCCGGGGTTTTTGGTTTGCGGGTGATGGGCATAAAAACAGCTCCTCATCTGAATGATAAAACCATTTTAATACCAAAAAGAGACTAAAATGGAATTACTTTGGGATTGATTTAGGATAAAGTTAATTCTGTCCTGAGACGAATTCGGGTGCAAACACTGCCTGACAAAGGCGCATCATTTCTTCTATTGCTTTGTTGGCCTCAGACGATTTGGATTCAGTCACGGCCTCACCTGTAGCGGCAGCATTGGCAAACGGTTTGCGAGTCCCGAGAGACATTGGCAGAAACTGGAGAACTTTGTTCTCTTTGAGCAATTCGGAGGCGTCTTCGTTGTCGGAACCTCGCGGGTCAGCCCGATTAATAAAGGTGTAGGCCCGCAGATGGGGATTGGCGACCAGCATTTCAGAGACGAGAGCCGCCATTTTCTCGATGGTCCAGACATCAAAAGAACGTGGAACAAAGGGAACGAGTAAGGTTTCCGAGACACTGATGGCGGCGCGTTGACTTGTCGTGTCACGCCCTCCGGTGTCAATCACAATGTCCTGGTATTTTTCTTTTAGACGCTGAGTTTCCGTTCTGACAGAGGCTCCCGTGAGTTTAATGCAGGTATACCCCGCCCCGCCTTTATGACGTTCATTGCGAATGACAGTAAAGTCGCTCGCAGTTTCCTGGTCGTCCGCATCGATCAGGAGCACGTCGCGTCCCTCTAGGCTACGGATAACGGTGAGATTGGTAGCGACGGTCGATTTCCCGGAGCCACCCTTAATGCCTCCAATCGTGATAATCATTATGATTCCTTTTTAATACTAAACTGGTATCAGGAGAATATCAGTTTAGAGGGGGTCTGCAAGTCTTCTTTGAGGAGACCCAGAGGTTCGGAGAAAGAGACCGGGTGGTGAACTCCAGAAGAGCTGATACTAAAATCATACCTGAAACATACCAAAAAAGCATTAAAAAGAAACTGATTCGGTATTATCTGAAGTTGAATGGGAAAAGGAGTGGATGAGGTTTTAGAAACCATTCGGCAACGTCCGATGAAAAAGAAACTAATTATTATCGGACTTTGTTAAGAAAAAACAGATAAGGGGTGTTCATACTTCCCTCGGTCAAGAATTGACCACCCATTCAAGTATCTCTTGGTATCAGAATGAGACCAAACAGGCATTATTCTGATACTGAGATAGACTCCTTTTGGGAGAGCCTCCTATGCGATGGACATTTTAGTCAGGTCTCATTGGAGAAAGATTTAGATTGACAGGGTAGCGGAGCGCACCGGGGAAGAGGGGAGAGGGGGTAACTCCTGGCGACAGAGGAGAGGGTTACGTTAGAGACGCGCCCGTCCAACCACTTGCGTTTCCGGTCAAGCAAAAGACTGGTGTCTAGGCCAATCATAATGAAGAAGCTTTACCGTCAATCTCATGATGAATGTTCTTCGGTCTCATTCTTACAAATCCCTGAATGCTTTACAGGGGGCTACCTACGTCCTCCCTCGTTTCCTAAAAATGGTAGGTTTCTTATTTAGGAAACGAGGCATATTCAGGAAACTTCGAGAGTGCAACGAAAGCATGGAGGTAAGGCCCAGATCGTAGAAAAGGGCAAGATAAATCAGGGAAGGTTAAGGGGATGGAAAAGAGAAGCGGGGCAGTCTCCCCCTAATTGGTCTTTTGCCGAAAAGAGAGAAATCGACGGCTTTTGCAAATTCCCAGTTTTCCGTAAAGAGGCGGCGAAATTCTCAGAACGTTTGCTCGAAATTTTCAGATTGGTCCTTCAATCATACTAACCTGAAACCAGTTTAATACCATTATAGTACCATAATAGTATTAAAATAGTAGGGCTTCGAAGACAAGTCAAGACATGGAGGCTAAAAGCATGATTTCACCGGTGCGCTGTCGAATAGCACCCTATGATTACTGGAGAACTCAAGGGTCAGATTGACCGCATCTGGGACGCCTTCTGGTCGGGCGGGATCGCCAACCCGCTTGAAGTCATGGAGCAATTGACCTACTTACTGTTTATCAAGCGGCTCGATGACCTGCACACCGCACAAGAAAAGAAAGCCAACCGCCTCGGTCGCCCGATAGAGGGGCGCGTTTTCCCCGAAGGCAACACAGCAAGGGGCATCCCTTTCGAAGAACTGCGTTGGTCGCACTTCAAGCACTTTGAGGCGAAGGCGATGTTTGAGACCGTTTCGGAAAGCGTCTTTCCCTTTATCCGCAACCTGCAAAGCGAGCGTGAAGATTCCACCTACGCCCGCCATATGCGCGATGCCCGCTTCACCATTCCCACGCCTGCGCTACTCTCGCGTGTCGTCGAGATGCTCGACCATATCCCGATGGAAGACCGCGACACCAAAGGCGATGTTTACGAATATATGCTCGGCAAAATCGCCTCGGCAGGACAGAATGGGCAGTTCCGAACGCCGCGCCACATCATCCGCCTCATGGTGGAGATGACCTCGCCCAAGCCCGATGACATTCTGTGCGATCCGGCGTGTGGCACAGGCGGATTTCTCGTGGGGGCAGGGGAGTACCTGCGGGAAACCCACCCCAAAATCTTTACCGATGCGGCACGGTTGCATCACTTCAACGAAACGCTTTTCAACGGTTTTGACTTCGACAATACGATGCTTCGGATCGCTTCAATGAATCTGGCTCTTCACGGCATCGAAAACCCCGCCATTCGTTACAAAGATTCGCTTTCGGAGGAACACGCCGGGGAAGACGAGCAGTTCACCCTGATCCTTGCCAATCCCCCGTTTGCCGGGTCGCTCGATGAGGCGAGTTGTGCGAAAGACCTGCTCAAGATTGTCAAGACGAAAAAAACGGAACTCCTTTTTCTTGCTCTGTTTTTGCGCCTCCTGAAGCCCGGAGGACGCGCCGCCATCATCGTGCCGGATGGGGTTCTCTTCGGCTCCTCAACGGCACACAAAGCCCTGCGGCAATTACTCGTTGAAACCCAGAAACTCGATGCGGTGGTTTCGATGCCCTCCGGTGTCTTCAAGCCTTACGCGGGGGTTTCGACCGCCATCCTGCTCTTCACGAAAACCAATTCCGGCGGGACGGACCGCGTCTGGTTTTACGATTTAGGGGCAGACGGATTTTCGCTTGACGATAAGCGTACCCCCCTTGATCCTACTAAACCCGAAAACAACCACCTCCCGGATTTATTGGCACGGTGGCGAAACCGAAAAGACGAAGCGGGGAGGGGGCGCACGGAGCGGTCGTTTTTTGTACCGAAAGCCGATATTGCGGCAAAAGGCTATGACCTGAGCCTCAACCGCTACCGCGAGGTGGTGCAGTCAACAATCACTTATGATCCACCGGAACAGCTCCTTGATGAACTGGAGGCTCTTGAAATCGAGATTGGAGCAGGGTTGGTACGGCTTCGCTGGATGCTCAAGGGGCAAGAAGTTGCGGCTGAGTGACTTGAACAGGGTTGATTATTTTCTTGAAATGAGGTATTTTCTCATAGGAGAAAAAAGCAATGGTTAAGAAAATAGCGGAAGAAACATTGCCTCAACGGTGGGAACCGCGACTTCTGCCCCTTCAAAGTTTTGCGACACTGGGACTGGAATGGAAACCTGCCCGACTGCCCGGTGAGGGGAACCCCCGTTTACGGGTCTGGAACAACGAAGTGGAAGCCGAGTTTCTGGCACTGTATCTCCGTGAGGCTACGCCTCTGCATCTCGCGCTTGCCGCCACTCAGGTGGTCAGTTTAGCCCGTCGTGAAAGCCTGCTGCCCCTGCTTCTGGTTCCTCACCTCAAAGAAGAACAGTTATTGGAACTGGAGAGCCAGTCCGTCAGCGCACTCGATCTCTGTGGCAACGGTGTCCTCAAAGCAGAGGGTAAGTTTCACGCCTTCCGCACCGGGTTCCCCAACCGATTCACCAGTTCGAGACCGCTCAAAAATGCCTATCGAGGCATTAGTTCGCTTGTTGCCCGCGCGTTTTTGCTTCAACCGCACTACGCTGAAATCGGGGACTTACAGCGGGAAATCGCACGACGGGGAGGGGAAGTCTCTCTTTCTACCCTTTCCAAAGCACTGACGGAACTCGAAGCGGACGTTATTCTTCAGCGTGTTCCCCGGAAGGAAAAGCCCCAGGCGAAGTCGCTCTGTCTGCTTCAGCCCGAAAAACTTCTGGATCGCCTGACCCAAAATTATGAGGCTCCGAAAGTCCAACGCTTCTTTATTGGCAAAGTTTCGTTAGAAGAGGCTACCTTACGCAAACTGTTGCAAACCAACGCGAAGGGCAAGGGAGTACGACTGATTGCAACAGGGGTCGGCTCGGCAACCCGCTACGCCACGCTTGCGATGGAGGCAACGCTTTACGTCTACACGGACGCTCTGGACGCGCTCATGGAGAATTTGCCCGCGACCCCGACGACGCGCTTTCCGAATCTGCACATCCGACAGACGGAAGACGCGACGGCGTTTTTTGATCCGCGCCCGGACGAAGCGGGTTTTCCCTGGGCCTCGCCCCTGACCGCTTATCTGGAGATGAAAGGAAGTGAGCAGCGTCTGGCACAATCTGCCGAACAGATCAGAACATTTCTTCTGGAAAGCGTTTCCACACGGAGCAAGGAATGACGATGAACGTGACCGAAGTCCTGGCGGTTGCCCTGCTCGATCTCCTCTTCGAGCTTCGCCAAGACAATCTGCCTCTGATTCTGGGCGGGGGTTATGGACTTTACCTGAAACAAAAACAAGTCAGCCTGAGCGATGCGCCCCTGATGCTGGAAGTGGTACCGCCCCTGCGCTCGACCAACGATCTGGATTTGTTTCTTCGGACCGAATTGCTCGTTGACTCGGCTCGCCTGCGTCCGTTGCGTGAGGCTCTAGACCGGTTGGGGTTTAACGTCATTCCTTCGGCGCAGAATTATCAGTTTGCTCGCAAGATGGAACAGGGGGGTCAAATCTGGGACATCAAAGTGGATTTACTGGCGAAGCCTCCCGACACCGAGCAATTTCCCCAGGTCAGGATGGACGCACGCCGAATCAAACCTCAGCCGTCCGTTGGCATTCACGCGCATCGCACAGAGGAAGCAATCGCCATTGAAGACGAAGCAACGCCATTGACCCTCAAGGGGTTTCTCAGTTCCGGGGAAGCGTCTACCGGCACGATTTTTCTGCCCTCGACCTACGCACTGCTTTTGATGAAGTTGTTCGCGCTGCGCGATCAGGTTGAGGCGGAAAACAAAGGCTTCGGTCGAAAACACGCGCTCGATCTCTACACGCTGATTGCGATTCTGACGGAGCCAGAGTATGAGCAGACGCAACGATTGAGCAAGCGATATCGGGAGACCGAGGTTGCCAGAGAAGCGGTGATCATTGTGTCAACCTTGTTTGCAACGGAGACCGCGCCGGGGATGAGACGCTTGCGCGAGAACGAATTGCTTCCTAATGAAGCGGGTCTGAATGAGTTTCGAGAGTTGCTTCAAGAATTCTTTTTCTGAAAACAGCAAGAGACGAGTTTCAGAATTCAGAAAATTACGAAGAGCGAAAATGCCGAGGGGACTTGATTGGGAGAAGGTCTTTCCGTCCGCATCGCGCACGGAAGCATCTTATCGGGATGAATTACCCCTCTTCGACAAAAACGAATTCAACAAACTCAATCAAAAAGTCGGGAAAGCGGTGAAAGTTGAGCGGAAAACTCGTGCGCTTGGGCGACGTTTGCACAATTATTGCGGGGCAATCCCCGCCCGGTTCAACTTATCGAAAGGAAGCAGATGGGTTGCCGTTTTTCCAGGGTAAAGCGGATTTCGGACTTCGACACCCCATAGCACGGGTTTGGTGCGTAGAGCCGACGAAAAAAGCACAAACTGGAGACATTTTAATCTCCGTTCGTGCGCCTGTCGGTCCGACAAATGTAGCGGATTGCGAATGTTGTATTGGTAGGGGATTAGCGGCGATCAGACCGACTGGCAAAGCCAACCGCGATTACATTCTGCATACGCTGAAATTTTTTCAAGGCAATCTTGCGCGTATGGGAAGCGGTAGCACTTTCTCTGCAATTACCACGAAGCACCTGAACGACTTTGAAATTCCGCTCCCGCCCCTCGCCGAGCAAAAGCGTATCGCAACCCTCCTCGACGAAGCCGACACCCTCCGCCGCAAACGCCGCGAGTCGCTGGCAAAACTCGACACGCTCCTGCAATCCGTCTTTCTGGAGATGTTCGGCGACCCCGTGACAAACCCGAAGGGGTGGGGGAGGGCAAGAATTGATAGTGTAAGTACAGTTGTAACGGGCAATACACCTTCCAGAGAAAAGCCAGAGTATTACGGACAAGGAACTGAATGGATAAAATCTGACAATATCAATACTCCTCAGCATTTTTTGACGCCAGCGACAGAGCATTTGTCCAATGAGGGACGAAAGGTGGCGCGAGTTGTTCCTTCTGGCTCTGTACTCGTCACTTGTATTGCAGGCAGTCCAGAATGTATTGGCAACGTAGCAATTGCAAGATACGAGGTAGCCTTCAACCAACAGATAAATACCATTATTCCTCATGAACCAGCAGATTCATTTTTTCTCTATACTCAATTGGTAGTGGGGAAGAAGCTTGTGCAACGAGCCTCAACACAATCCATGAAGGGAATGGTGAACAAAACAGCTTTCTCAGCGATTGAATTAATATATCCTGATGAAGAGGCGAGAAAAAAGTTTAGTCAGTTTTTCCTAAAAATAGACCGTCAGACGAGTAGTGTAAGAACTGCGCTTTCTCAATCTGAAACGCTTTTCGCCGCACTCCAATCCAAAGCCTTCTCGCCCAGCGACGTGGCACTCGCACAACCCGACGCCGAACCGTCAACACCAACGCTAAAACCGACAACAACACCGAAAATCCCGCGACCTACGCCCCCTTTACAGCCATGTCTAACTTTGGATTTCTAAAAACCGAATGGGCGGAACTCGCTCAATCTGCCACCCGCGTCGAGGCACTCGCCCTCACCGACCCCCGCGCCGCGCTGTTCTATGCTCGCCGCACCCTTGAACTCGCCGTCAACTGGCTTTATGCCCACGATCTCACCCTCACGCCCCCGTATGACGACACGCTCTCCGCCCTCCTGCACGAGCCGACCTTTCGCCAACTGGTTCCGCAGGAACTTTTCCTCAAGATGCGCGTGGTCAAAGATTTGGGCAACGAAGCGGTTCACAGTGGGCGCGTCATCGCCACCCGCGACTCGGAAGGGGCAACTCGCGAACTCTTTCATTTGCTCTACTGGATCGCCCGCACCTACACCCGCGAGAGTCCCGCCCTCTACGCCGATCTCACGTTCGACCCCGATCTGCTCTCCTCCGGCGCGAAAAAAGCCGCTCTGCAAAAGGCGATGACCCTGCAACAGGTGCAGACCCTGGAGGCGGAACTCAAAGAGAGGGACAAAGAACTCAAGGCGCAAGCCGACGCGCTCACCGCCACCACGAAAACCGCCCTTCAACTCGATGCCGAAATCGCAAAACTCAAAGCCGAAGTCGCTGAAGCGAAACGAGCGAATGAAGGCGTCCCCGACACCCACGATTATTCCGAGGCACAGACCCGTGACTTCTTCATTGATCTGCTTCTGCGAGAAGCGGGCTGGCTTTTGCTCAATCCCGAAGACCGCGAGTTTCCCGTCGAAGGGATGCCCAACCTCCAGAAAAAGGGCTTTATGGACTATGTGCTGTGGGGCGACGACGGCTTACCTCTCGCCGTTGTGGAAGCGAAACGCACGAAGAAAGACCCACGCATCGGGCAACAGCAGGCGAAACTCTATGCGGACTGCCTCGAAACGAAATACGGTCGGCGTCCCCTCATTTTCTACACCAACGGGTACGAGACGTGGCTGTGGGACGACCTTCAGTATCCGCCGCGCCCCGTGCAGGGCTTTTACAAAAAGGACGAACTCGAATTACTCGTTCAGCGACGCTCCGCCCGAAAACCCCTTAAAGGCGCGAAGGTGGACACCGCCATTATCGAGCGACCCTATCAGCAACTTGCCATTCAGGAAATTGCCGCCGCTTTCGAGAAGCATGGGCGCAAAGGACTCATCGTCATGGCGACGGGGGCGGGCAAAACGCGCACCGTGATCGCCCTCACCGACCTGCTCCAGCGTTGCAACTGGGCAAAGCGAGTGCTGTTTCTGGCGGACAGAGTGGCACTGGTCAATCAAGCCGCCAATGCGTTTAAGGCGCATCTTTCCGGCTCAAGCCCGATCAACCTTGTCACCGAAAAAGAGGACACCAGTAGCCGCGTCTTTCTCTCCACCTATCCCACGATGATGGGTCTCATTGACGACCTGAAGACCGGAGCGCGTCGCTTCGGGGTGGGGCATTTCGATCTCGTTGTGATTGACGAGGCACACCGTTCCGTTTACCAGAAATACGGCGCGATTTTCGAGTATTTCGATTCGCTCCTGGTCGGTCTCACCGCCACGCCGAAATCCGAAGTGGATAAAAACACCTATCGCCTTTTTGACCTCGAAAGCGGTGTTCCCACCTACGCCTACGAACTCGCGGAAGCCGTGAAAGACGGCTACCTTGTGCCGCCGCGCCCGATCTCCGTTCCGCTTGCGTTTCAGCGGGACGGCATCAAATACGATGATCTCTCCGACGACGAGAAAGAGCAGTGGGACGCGCTTGAATGGGGCGAGGAGGGACGCCCCGACGAAGTGGACGCCTCCGCCCTCAACAAATGGCTGTTCAACGAGGACACGGTAGACAAAGTTCTCAAAAACCTGATGGAAAACGGCGTGAAGGTAGACGGTGGAGATCGCCTCGCAAAAACCATTCTCTTCGCCAAAAACCACGAACACGCGGTTTACATTCAGGAGCGTTTTGACAAAAATTACCCGCATTACAAAGGCGCGTTCGCCCGCGTCATTGACCACTACGAAACTTACGCCCAGAGTTTGCTCGATGACTTTTCCACGTCCGACAAAGCCCCGCATCTCGCCATTTCGGTGGATATGCTCGACACCGGGATTGATGTTCCCGAAGTCGCAAACCTCGTCTTTTTCAAGGTTGTGCGCTCGAAAACGAAATTCTGGCAGATGATCGGGCGTGGAACCCGTCTCTGCAAAGACCTCTTCGGTCCCGGCAAAGACAAAGAATTTTTCTCCGTCTTCGACTACTGCCAGAACTTTGAGTTTTTCGGGGAGAACGCAAAGGGTGTAGAGGCAGGATCACAGGCTTCCCTCTCCAAAAAACTCTTTCTGCGCCGACTCGAACTGTTGCAAACGGTGCGGGAGGGAAGAAGCCCCTTCGATGCGACAACTGAGGAGACGCCCGCCTATAAGACGATGAGCAACGAGATCGCCGACCGCCTCCATTCGGAAGTGACCGCGATGAATGTGGACAATTTTCTCGTCCGTCCGAAACGCCGCACCCTCGAACGCTACGCGGAACGCAAAGCCTGGGACACGCTGGAGCCACCACAGATTCACGAAATCGGTGACGAGCTGGCGGGCTTGCCCTCCGAGATTGACCCCGAAGATCTCACGGCGCGGCAATTCGATCTGTTGATGCTCAACCTCCAACTTGCCTATCTCAAAGCGGAACCTGCCCTGCCGCGTCTGCAAAGTGCCGTCAAAGAGATTGCCGAACTCCTTGAAGACAAAGAGAGCATTCCGCTTGTCGGTGCACAGATGCCGCTCATTCAGGAGGTTCAGAGCGATGAGTTCTGGACGGATGTCACCCTGCCCTCGCTTGAAAACGTCCGTAAGAAACTGCGCGATCTGGTGAAATTTATCGAACGGTCAAAGCGCAAAATCGTCTACACCGATTTCGAGGATCAGATCGGCGTTGGCACGGAGGTCACGATTGCGTCCCTCGCCTCCTCCATTGATGTCGCACAGTATCGTAAAAAAGTGCTGGCGTTCCTGAACGAACAGCGTGAACACCCAGCGATCTTAAAACTGCGCTTCAACAAGCCGCTGATCCCTTCCGATCTTCTCTCACTGGAAACCCTGCTCTTTGATCTGGGCGGAGAGGGGAGCAAGGCGCGTTTCGAGCGTTCGTTCGGGGAAGTCGAAAGCCTGGGAACCTTTATTCGTGGGTTGGTGGGTTTGGATCGGGAGGCGGCAAAACGGGCATTCGGGAAGTATCTGGAAAACTCACGCTACAATGCAAATCAAATCCGATTTATTGACGGCATTGTGGATCACCTGACCAAAAACGGCGTGATGGACGGTGGAAAACTCTACGAGCAACCCTTCACGAATTTTAGTCCGCTCGGTCTTGACGGACTTTTCCCCGAAACCGAGGCGGCGGACATCGTGCAGATTCTGGCGATGATCAACAAGAATGCTGGATGGCTTAGCCAACAAGGTTTCCGCAATCCGCAACCTCTATAGAATTTTATTCGCTGGCGATAACTCGAAAGTTGATGTTGAAGGTCTCTTGCAAGTACAGGGAAGTAGCAGCGAGCTGTTCAAGAACAGGAGCAGAAACCGCTTTACATGAAAGTCCCGGCTGAACAGCAAAAATATGAAATTCTGGTTTGAGCACTTCAATACGACGACCGATTTCTTCCAGCATTTTGAAATCGCCCTTTTCAAAGCGAGATGACTGTCCTTTGCTAAGACGAAGTTGTTCTCTATGGACAAGGTGAGGAATGATTTCTCTTAATCCTGAGTTTACGCGCCAGCGCAAACTCTTTTGAGACTGACCGCAGACCTGATAGAAGTCCTCAACGCGACTCCCCGGTGATGGTTCTACAGAAAATTTGCAATGATACAAATGAACAATCAGGCCATGATCCTCCATACGCATGGCGACTACATCTGCCATTTCACCGGAGTCATCATCGTCAAAAACAACGTCCCAAGGAATGCCCGAATTTAAAATCTTCTGAATCGTGTGATGTTGGACAGTATCCTTTCGTTTTTTTACTCCCTGTGATTCTTTCTTGAGATTGATTCCGCTCCAATCCCATACATCGATTTTTCCCGGATCGAACAGTGGAAGAGTGCGGTTGATACGGAACAAGAGGTCGTGTTCCATGAACGTATCTTGTTCAAAGTGGATTTTAGGCGCGTAATGTCGGAACCAATCGGAAAGGGGCTGTTCTCGTTTACCGATGCGAATGATTGTCTCTTTGCCGAGGGGACGATAATTGGTTCCTTCTTTGCTAAAAACGGCTTCATACTCTGCAAATGCCTGTCCCATGACCACACGAAATCGAAGCGGGGTATCTCGTGTGTAGTCAATAATTTCTAATTCCGTTTCTAAAAAGAGCCGGGTTTCTTGATCAATCGTTACTGAAATTCTGTCTTCACGGTATTCAAAGAAGGCAAGCGGCCATTCGATAGCAAGTGGAACAAGGGGAGGGCGCTCTTGAATAAGAACGGGCTTAACAAAGTTCTTGAAGATTTCTTCGGTGCTAATCGTTTCATCTGTAAGTTTTGCTCCGATTTGGCGGCAAAATAGCCGCCAGTCCCTGAGATCATGTGCTACAAGTTGAGACCATATTCGCCCTTTGAGGGAACAACCAATGCTGATGGGTTTACCGTCTTCATAGCCGTAGCCAAAGAGATTGGTTTTGGTTTTGTTTCCAGAAAGCGCAGCGTCCAATCCTTCTGTTGTATCTGAGCCCATGAGCATCATAAAGCGTCGTGTGCGACTGACCAGGTCAAGCAGTCCTAAGTTTGTGGCGACCATGCGTTTAATATTGTGGAGTGCCCGGTAAACTGACTCTCCCCGAATGATTTCTGCGGTTTCGCCCGCGATTGTCTTCGCCAAATCTTCATGTAACGAGGCATTATTTGAGCTGTTAATAAACAGTAATCCGCTCTCGTTGTCCCAATGGACAAGGTAGAGGTCGAAGTGGACGTTTTCTAAGTCTTTCACTTCACCCCATTGAAGCGGAGTCACTTCGCGTTTAATAAACCAGAGCAGATGGTGGTCTTCACTCACGGCTATTTCTTTTGTATACCGTTCCTCCTCCGGAAAAAGCTGATCAATCGCCGCAATATTCCATTGGTCACAATCTGTCTTATAAACTACAGTGCTCATCTTCGGCTCAATGCTTTGCAGTGAGACTTCACGAGGCAACGAACGAAAAGAGCGATAAAAGTCTGAGCGTTCCTTTTCTTCACCTGTCGCCTCCTCACTCAACTCCTGAATGATGAAATTCCAATCGGGGTCTTCTGTGTACAAAGCTCGTAGCTGCTTCTGGACATCCAAAAACGCTCGATTCGCAATCATGGTCGCATCTCCAATTGGTTGCTCATCCTGTCCCAACGTGCGTGTGAAGCGTCCGGTGAATTGCAATGTGATCGCTAAACTCTTATGAATGTCATGCAGTGCCGCGATTTTGAGCTGTGGCAGGTCAAAGCCTTCTCCCAGCATGGAGACGCAAACAATGATCCGAATTTGGCGTGACCGCAACTTATAGAGGACCGATTTTAATTCTGTCGCCGACATCTGGCTATGAACACACAAGGGGTGATGCTCAGGAGCCAATTCTTGATAGTGCTTCAAGACTTCGTGCGCTCGTTCAATCGTATTTACCCTTGCCATCAATAGATGATCAAGGCCGTTTTGTCTGTCCGTATTTAACTGGTCAATGGCAACGTGGGCAATCTCCCGGTCTGGGTCGGTGAGAGCATACACAGAGCGGAACCGAATAGGCTTGAAATAGCCTTCCTCTTGCGCTTTTCTAAGCGGGTAGCAATAAAGTAAATTTCCACCAAGATGCTTTCCATCTTCTCGAAACGGAGTAGCGGTAAACTGAAGGATCGGCTTGCCATGAAAATAACTGCGAAAACGCTCCCAAGTAGGAGCCTTGACATGGTGGGCTTCATCAATAATTAGATGGGTACAAAGTTCGCTGAGTTTGCGCTTTATCTCTTCGTCACAACCGCCAAGTACAGGCATCGTCGCGACAATTACATTGCAGGCACTACAGAACTGTTCTACTTCCGCTTCATTGCTGAATTGATGCTTAACAATACCCACAACAGGATTTTGCGCGAGGTTCCCGATGACACCCATCGCCCGAAGTTTACCGAGGGTAAGAAATTTTTGAGCAATTTGTTCTCTGAGTGCATTGGTGGGGACAATGACAAGCACTCGCTCCAATGAAGCATTAACAAGTAACGAAAGCATCGTTTCAGTTTTTCCTGAACCTGTGGGCATTACCACAGTACCCAGTTCTTCGGGGGCAACAGTCCAGTGAGAGAGAATGGAATATAACGCTCCCAACTGAGGCTTTCGAAGGCCGGCTTGATTCTTGGTTGCGATTTCCTCGTGGTAATGAAATTGATTTTGCCAGGAGGAAAGAGCTTGCGAGGAGAGTTTTTGGACGTGCTTTACGTCAGTGTAGGTCATCATCTGCGAACTCAACCACCTACGAGGGGTCGCGGCGGCTATTAGCTCGGGAGTCAAAGCATCTGTTGGGATATGCAATACCTCACCTTGAAATTGTCGTGGAGGACTCTTCTGGCAAGTGATTAGAATCTCTCGCTTTTCTGAAATAATCGCCGTAACAAAGGCAACCTTGCCAATGGATTTCTTGCCGAGGGTGCACGGCACTTCGTTAAAATGGGGAGATAACTGGAGAATCGGATTCTTCCCGACTTTGATGCGAACGGTATACTGTGGCGGAAGAAAAACGGAAACCATTTCGGACATACATCAACACCTTTTCAATAGCCACAATGGTGGCAGTTGAGGGGAATTTCATTCACGTAATGTCATCAACGAGTTGTTGGAACGATGTGCAAGAAACTGGAAACTCATTGACCGCTTTCCACTCAATGATAAGCGCATCGGCTTCGGCAACGGTCAATCGTCCCTGCTGAATAGAGAGTACCATCACTTCCTGCGTGGTAATGCAAACCACACCTCGGTGTTTTGCTTCTCGTATTCCCTTTTTGTCCGTGATGACGAGAGAACAGTCGTGATACGCGGCATAAAGAAGCGAACTCGCTTCGCCGGGACCCAGCGGGGTTTGGTCAATCAATGCGGCAAATTCGGTCAGATGAAGAGGTTCGGAGAGAATCACCTCTTTGATGCGGCCTTCTGCAAACAGGCGTCTCAAGCGTTCCTGTTGCTTGAAGAGCCTGATTTCCTCAGTGACGTGGGTTGTGCAAAGAAGATGGGCACTGACCGTTTCTAAGAGATCAAAGCGGTCCACCTTCAAAAAAGAGATGAGTGGAGACGCCTCCACTAACGTTTGTTGTGAGGGATCCTCCTCCATAAGGTTATTCCTCGCGTGACTTCAGAGCAATCGCAAGCATTTGCTCCGGGTCTTTTTCGGCTAAGGCACACGCAGACACAAAACGCCCACGAGAAATCTTGTCACGCCGAAACGCTTCCATTGCTAAAGCGATCAGTTGCCGTTCGAGATAGGGTTGCGTTTCCTCCTCCTCGGAATCAAACAGACTCAACGCTTTCATCAGGTTTCGCCCGTCCTCTTTGGCTTCCAAAAGGGTATCGAGCGTAGGTTTGCGAATGCAGTCCAAATCTTTCAAGCGAATCGCCGCCATCTCATAACTCACGCAAAATTCGTGAGCGAGGAAAGCGACATCGTAGACGCTGATCCGAAACGTCAGAGGATCGTAACGAGTTTCGTCATGGACATAATCGTTGGAAAATATATCGTAGGTCCAAGACGATGCACGGCTTGTGCCCCCCTTTTGCATTCGCTCCAGGGCCTCGGAAACCCCCTCCGCAGGCATTAAAAACTCGCCCGCAAACGCATTGGCACGTCGTTCCGTGAGCGTTTTTGCATTCTCTGCCGTCGTCGGTTCCGACACCCGATTGCGATCCATGAGAGCGTGAGCATATTCATGCGCGTAAGAAAAGCGGCGACGAGCGCGGCGATGGGTTTGGTTGACGAAGATCGCGAGACCATATTTGAGATGACTCACAAACAGCCCCGACATTTTGTCGCTCAAGGGAACCGCCGCCGTCCAAATTCCTTGCGAAGCAATGATCTCTGCGACATCCGAAAGTGCATTACTCCCCAACCCCAGGCGTCGCCGCTCCAGAGTGGCAATCTCTTTGCCCTGTTCGCTGGCTTCATCGTAATTGCGGGGTGCTTCAAGTGGATAGAGTGGGGGATGCGCTCGAAGCGAACTCCCTAAAAACCCTTCGAGTCTCACGGCTTCCTTTAATCGCTCCAATGCTTTGGCAACGGAGCCACCCGCCTCCGGCGTTTCATTTTCCGTAATGCGTCCTAAAATCGTGAACGGGTCTTCCTGGAGCGGTAGCTCCGAGAGAAGTTCAGTGAGATCCCGTCGGTACAGATGCACTAGCCGCATCAGTTCCGTGCTGGAGACCGCCCGCGTTCCTTTTTCGATTTTGATCAGGGCGGTTCGGTCTAGCTCGACTGCCTCCGCCGCTCCTTCTTGAGTCAATCGAACATTCTCACGCGCTTCTCTTAGCCGTTGTCCAATCGCCTCCTGTGTCGGTATCATGGTGGTTTTCCTTTTAAGCTGGCTTTAAATTTCCCGCCAACCTCTTCTATTGTAACAGAAATCGCACGTTTTCGTCAATCTTGACAAATTAGTTCTCATTATGGTACAACATGATATGTTCTGTAGAGGACAAGGAGAACCTTTTGAGTTGTGTCAAGGCAATGTATTGACTCAGTCGGTGCTACCTTGGTCAACCCTCAGTCAATGGAGCGAGTTTCAACGGGACTCGGCCAAAAGTCCGTCGTTTGTGCGGACGAGAAGGAGATTTCATGGCAACCTTACCTACTTATTTCGAAGACTTTCTTAAAGAAGTTCGACCCACGAAAGACCAGCGGGACGATCTTCTCCAGGGACATTCGACGCTTCGAAAACGTCTTCGGGCTGATGAAAGTTTGTCTTCGCTGATCGTAAGTGATTTTCTACAAGGGAGTTACCGCCGCTCGACGGTAGTTCGTCCTAAAGGGGGTAAGCGTTCTGATGTGGACATCATCGTTGTCACCAAAATGAACAAAGAAGAATACACCCCTGCCGAAGCCATGAACGCCTTTGTTCCTTTTCTTGAAGAACACTACAAAAATAAGTGGCGCCCCCAGGGGCGATCTTTCGGTATCGAACTTTCCTACGTAGAAATGGATCTCGTCATTACAGCCGCGCCGTCCGAAAGTGTTGCTGGTATTCTTGATTCTAAGTCTGTTACAACCGATGAATCACTGGATGAAGCGAAGGATTGGCGTCTTGTCAAAGGTTGGATTCCACTGGAAGAAAGGGTAACGTTCAGCAACACTTTCCTTCTCCGGAAGGCCCTCACAGATGCCGCATCCCAGCCCGAATGGAAAACAGAACCTCTCTGGATACCAGATCGAGATATTGATGAGTGGGACGAAACTGATCCGCTGGCCCAGATCATCTGGACGCGAGAGAAAAACGGGCGGTGTAATCGCAATTACCTCGGTGTGGTTCAAGCACTCAAATGGTGGCGGCGCGGTTTTGAAGAGCCGAAATATCCGAAGGGCTACCCAGTCGAACATCTGATCGGTGCTTGTTGTCCTGATGCAATTAATTCTGTTGCAGAAGGCGTTGTGTTGACCCTCGAAAAGATCGTCTGTGACTATAGTTATTATGCGCTCACAAAAACTGTCCCTCATCTGTCGGATCATGGAGTGCCGAAACACAATGTTATGGGGCGAGTTTCAGGTGAAGATTTCGCGGCGTTTTATAAGAAGGTCAAAGAAGCGGCTGGAATCGCACGGGAAGCTTATGATCTGACGAATGCAACAGAAAGTGCTAATCGGTGGCGCGATCTTTTTGGCGATAAGTTCCCTAAACCACCCACTAATTCCACGAAACAGGGCGGTTTTACCGAACGTGTTCAGGTAAGTACCCCATCGGGAGGCCGGTTCGCATAGATACTGAAGCATCGCTCGATATTCCGATTCTCCTGCGTTCTGCACGTCGAACGCTGGATCATGTGCCTGGTGTCGTCTGTGTTGGTGAGTGGGAATGGCAGGAAATCTCACAACTGTGGAGTCTTTTCTGCCGTCTGGTTATCCCGAATGCTGGGAACGGCATTCCTAGCACCACTGATTGGTATATTGTTGTTGCACCTGACTACCCTTGGGGAAGCATCAAGGTTTTCCCTGCTCAACAAAACGGTATACAGGGCACCTATTGGCATCAGAGCTACAACGGACAAACGAGCACAAACGAACTTTGGCGAGCAGGTGACCTTTGCCTGAGCACCACGGTGCGCGTGCTGGGACGGACGGGTCTAGATACAGAACCTTTCGAAGCCGAACTCCGCCTTCGATGGCACATAGAGCGAGCCATTCAATGGTTGACGGCAGCGATAACAGGCACACTCACCTTACCTGATGAACCCTTCGAACTCCCTCAATATCCTTTAGGTGAGTCTAGTCTTCTCGCCTTCAACGAAGCGGCAACCTCACTGGAGGTATGGGGAAAGTTCCACGCCCACTCAGGCACTGTCGCTCTCCTTCCCATTCGCCGTGAGCCGTCAATCTTTGTCACTCAGTCTTTCCGAACTAAAGAAGGAAATGAGGTCTACTCCCCTGACTGGGGCGATTTGATTGAGCAACAATCTGCTCCCCCTGAGACAGGTTTCTGGATTAGGCTTCACAGTGTGCCTATCTGCCCCCCCTGGCAAGCCCCAATGAGTTGGGGAGAATTGCGTGAAGCTTGCCAAAGTCAGGAAATTGACCTTGATGGACTTTTAAGACCACTCGTCCGACATGCTCGCGATGGGAAGCCTCGGTTGCTTTGCATCGGGTTTCCTATCCCTGCCCAAGTGCAAGGACAAGCCAGTCGAATTCACTGGCTTTGTTTGCGCCTGCCCGTTCTCACAAGAGAAGGAGCCAATGTTCGAGGGTTTCGTCCGAGTGAGAA
>CBDFFT010000001.1:7500-10000 GCA_965246825.1 Chthonomonadaceae bacterium | reverse complement strand
CAACGGAGACCTTGTTACGACTTTTACTTCCTCTAAATGACCGAGTTTGGAGAGCTTTCCGGCCCTGAGTGGTAGTTGCCCACCTCTCTGGGCCAGTCCGGACGCCTCACTGAGCCATTCAATCGGTAGTAGCGACGGGCGGTGTGTACAAAGGGCAGGGACGTAATCAACGCAAGCTGATGACTTGCGCTTACTAGGGATTCCTCGTTGAAGAGCAATAATTGCAATGCTCTATCCCCAGCACGACGGAGTTTAACAAGATTACCCGGGCCTTCCGGCCAAGGGAGTACTCGCTGGCTCCGTCAGTGTAGCGCGCGTGCGGCCCAGAACATCTAAGGGCATCACAGACCTGTTATTGCCTCAAACTTCCATCGGCTTGAGCCGATAGTCCCTCTAAGAAGCCAGCGTACTGCCAAAGCAATACGGGCTATTTAGCAGGTTAAGGTCTCGTTCGTTATCGCAATTAAGCAGACAAATCACTCCACCAACTAAGAACGGCCATGCACCACCACCCACAAAATCAAGAAAGAGCTCTCAATCTGTCAATCCTCATTGTGTCTGGACCTGGTGAGTTTCCCCGTGTTGAGTCAAATTAAGCCGCAGGCTCCACCCCTGGTGGTGCCCTTCCGTCAATTTCTTTAAGTTTCAGCCTTGCGACCATACTCCCCCTGGAGCCCAAGCACTTTGATTTCTCGTAAGGTGCCGAACGAGTCAAAAAATAACATCGTCCGATCCCTAGTCGGCATAGTTTATGGTTAAGACTACGACGGTATCTGATCGTCTTCGATCCCCTAACTTTCGTTCCTGATTAATGAAAACATCCTTGGCAAATGCTTTCGCAGTAGTTAGTCTTCAATAAATCCAAGAATTTCACCTCTGACAATTGAATACTGATGCCCCCGACTGTCCCTATTAATCATTACGGCGGTCCTAGAAACCAACAAAATAGAACCGCACGTCCTATTTCATTATTCCATGCTAATGTATTCGAGCATAGGCCTGCCTGGAGCACTCTAATTTTTTCAAAGTAAAAGTCCTGTTTCCCCGCCACACCCAGTGAAGGGCATGGGGTTCCACAGAGGGAAAGGCCCGGCCGGACCAGTACACGCGGTGAGGCGGACCGGCCAGCCAGGCCCAAGGTTCAACTACGAGCTTTTTAACCACAACAACTTTAATATACGCTATTGGAGCTGGAATTACCGCGGCTGCTGGCACCAGACTTGCCCTCCAATTGTTCCTCGTTAAGGGATTTAAATTGTACTCATTCCAATTACAAGACCCAAAAGAGCCCTGTATCAGTATTTATTGTCACTACCTCCCCGTGTCGGGATTGGGTAATTTGCGCGCCTGCTGCCTTCCTTGGATGTAGTAGCCGTTTCTCAGGCTCCTTCTCCGGGGTCGAGCCCTAACCCTCCGTTACCCGTTGCAACCATGTTTGGCCACTACCCAAACATCGAAAGTTGATAGGGAAGAAATTTGAATGAACCATCGCCGGCGCAAGGCCATGCGATTCGAGAAGTTATCATGAATCACCAGAGAGCCCAGAGGGCATTGGTTTTTAATCTAATAAATACATCCCTTCCGAAGTCGGGATTTTTAGCATGTATTAGCTCTAGAATTACCACGGTTATCCAAGTAGTAAGGTACTATCAAATAAACGATAACTTATATAATGAGCCATTCGCAGTTTCGCTGTATAATTGCTTATACTTAGACATGCATGGCTTAATCTTTGAGACAAGCATATGACTACTGGCAGAATCAACCAGGTAACTATCGTTCGCCGGGGTTGGCCTACCGGCACCGCTGAGGGCGCCGGAGAGATTTAAGTTACTGGACGGCGCCGGTGAGGGCGCGCCGCGCACAGCGCTTCCGGCGGGTGGCCGGCTGCGCCGCTAGCGGCAATCCGCTTTCCCCCTCTTCGTTCCCCAGGGCATCCGTCCGCCGCACTGAACCCGCTATGGGCCGTGTGGCTTAGGCGCCCCAGGAGGAGGACTCAGCGCGCTGCATCTACCATGGCGGTGTCCGCGGCGCGTGGTTGCCCCCTGTTGCTCTGCGGTAAGACTCGCCATCGGCCAGTCGCCCACAGAACCCATCCAGCGGCGGTCGGAGGCGGTGCCTCCCACTGCTGCCGGGCAACCCCAGTACGCCGTGAAGCCTGAGCGACCGGTTTCGTGGAGGTCGACGCCCACTGTGATCCAATCGCCAGCGAAGCCATTGGCCTGCAAGCCTGTACAAGAGGTCACGGGTGGTTGTCTTAAGGATACGGTACTTGTGGTGGATTTGGGTCCGGCACCCGGCGCTGTGTGGCACCGGTCGCGTTCCCCGCCTCCGAGGCTGGCGGGCTGTCGTGTGCGGCGGTTGGGTGCGCCGCTGGGTTCGCTGTAGTAGCTTTCCCGGCGCCGCCCGCCTTCTTCGACTGCCCCCTCCTCATAGACTCACCGACCCCTTCGGTGGGGCGGCCACGCCACCCGCGGCTCCGGGGCCACTTTCGATTTTC
>CBDFFT010000001.1:0-2500 GCA_965246825.1 Chthonomonadaceae bacterium | reverse complement strand
CCGGCGGGCGCCTGGTTCCGGGCCGGTGAGGGCGCCGGGGCGGTCCCGCCGAAGCAACGTTCAGGTATGTTCACAGGGGTTTGGGAGTTGATAACTCGGTAATGATCCCTCCGCTGGTTCACCAACGGAGACCTTGTTACGACTTTTACTTCCTCTAAATGACCGAGTTTGGAGAGCTTTCCGGCCCTGAGTGGTAGTTGCCCACCTCTCTGGGCCAGTCCGGACGCCTCACTGAGCCATTCAATCGGTAGTAGCGACGGGCGGTGTGTACAAAGGGCAGGGACGTAATCAACGCAAGCTGATGACTTGCGCTTACTAGGGATTCCTCGTTGAAGAGCAATAATTGCAATGCTCTATCCCCAGCACGACGGAGTTTAACAAGATTACCCGGGCCTTCCGGCCAAGGGAGTACTCGCTGGCTCCGTCAGTGTAGCGCGCGTGCGGCCCAGAACATCTAAGGGCATCACAGACCTGTTATTGCCTCAAACTTCCATCGGCTTGAGCCGATAGTCCCTCTAAGAAGCCAGCGTACTGCCAAAGCAATACGGGCTATTTAGCAGGTTAAGGTCTCGTTCGTTATCGCAATTAAGCAGACAAATCACTCCACCAACTAAGAACGGCCATGCACCACCACCCACAAAATCAAGAAAGAGCTCTCAATCTGTCAATCCTCATTGTGTCTGGACCTGGTGAGTTTCCCCGTGTTGAGTCAAATTAAGCCGCAGGCTCCACCCCTGGTGGTGCCCTTCCGTCAATTTCTTTAAGTTTCAGCCTTGCGACCATACTCCCCCTGGAGCCCAAGCACTTTGATTTCTCGTAAGGTGCCGAACGAGTCAAAAAATAACATCGTCCGATCCCTAGTCGGCATAGTTTATGGTTAAGACTACGACGGTATCTGATCGTCTTCGATCCCCTAACTTTCGTTCCTGATTAATGAAAACATCCTTGGCAAATGCTTTCGCAGTAGTTAGTCTTCAATAAATCCAAGAATTTCACCTCTGACAATTGAATACTGATGCCCCCGACTGTCCCTATTAATCATTACGGCGGTCCTAGAAACCAACAAAATAGAACCGCACGTCCTATTTCATTATTCCATGCTAATGTATTCGAGCATAGGCCTGCCTGGAGCACTCTAATTTTTTCAAAGTAAAAGTCCTGTTTCCCCGCCACACCCAGTGAAGGGCATGGGGTTCCACAGAGGGAAAGGCCCGGCCGGACCAGTACACGCGGTGAGGCGGACCGGCCAGCCAGGCCCAAGGTTCAACTACGAGCTTTTTAACCACAACAACTTTAATATACGCTATTGGAGCTGGAATTACCGCGGCTGCTGGCACCAGACTTGCCCTCCAATTGTTCCTCGTTAAGGGATTTAAATTGTACTCATTCCAATTACAAGACCCAAAAGAGCCCTGTATCAGTATTTATTGTCACTACCTCCCCGTGTCGGGATTGGGTAATTTGCGCGCCTGCTGCCTTCCTTGGATGTAGTAGCCGTTTCTCAGGCTCCTTCTCCGGGGTCGAGCCCTAACCCTCCGTTACCCGTTGCAACCATGTTTGGCCACTACCCAAACATCGAAAGTTGATAGGGAAGAAATTTGAATGAACCATCGCCGGCGCAAGGCCATGCGATTCGAGAAGTTATCATGAATCACCAGAGAGCCCAGAGGGCATTGGTTTTTAATCTAATAAATACATCCCTTCCGAAGTCGGGATTTTTAGCATGTATTAGCTCTAGAATTACCACGGTTATCCAAGTAGTAAGGTACTATCAAATAAACGATAACTTATATAATGAGCCATTCGCAGTTTCGCTGTATAATTGCTTATACTTAGACATGCATGGCTTAATCTTTGAGACAAGCATATGACTACTGGCAGAATCAACCAGGTAACTATCGTTCGCCGGGGTTGGCCTACCGGCACCGCTGAGGGCGCCGGAGAGATTTAAGTTACTGGACGGCGCCGGTGAGGGCGCGCCGCGCACAGCGCTTCCGGCGGGTGGCCGGCTGCGCCGCTAGCGGCAATCCGCTTTCCCCCTCTTCGTTCCCCAGGGCATCCGTCCGCCGCACTGAACCCGCTATGGGCCGTGTGGCTTAGGCGCCCCAGGAGGAGGACTCAGCGCGCTGCATCTACCATGGCGGTGTCCGCGGCGCGTGGTTGCCCCCTGTTGCTCTGCGGTAAGACTCGCCATCGGCCAGTCGCCCACAGAACCCATCCAGCGGCGGTCGGAGGCGGTGCCTCCCACTGCTGCCGGGCAACCCCAGTACGCCGTGAAGCCTGAGCGACCGGTTTCGTGGAGGTCGACGCCCACTGTGATCCAATCGCCAGCGAAGCCATTGGCCTGCAAGCCTGTACAAGAGGTCACGGGTGGTTGTCTTAAGGATACGGTACTTGTGGTGGATTTGGGTCCGGCACCCGGCGCTGTGTGGCACCGGTCGCGTTCCCCGCCTCCGAGGCTGGCGGGCTGTCGTGTGCGGCGGTTGGGTGCGCCGCTGGG